>CAZQLW010000006.1:0-37491 GCA_964594395.1 uncultured Methanosarcinales archaeon
GTTAAAGAAAGGTCTTAGTTAATATGCAACAAACAAATTGTCCAGATTGCGGAAAAGTTTTACATCGTGGCCAGCACAAGTTCGCTGATGGAATGTACAACGTTTCTTATTGTAAAAAGTGCGGGTTTAGAAAAGAATCTCCTTTAGAATAAAAAATGGTGCGGGGGAGGAGACTCTCAAATCCTCAGGAAGATTTGTGGTCTCCCTGGGGGATATTTGAACTCCCGAACCTACTAAAGGACAGGATATCTTTCACCAAGAACTTAATTCTTAATGACTTAAGTCCTGCGCATTTGACCAGACTTTGCTACCCCCGCATGTCTGAGTTATCACAGGTGCCCTTTTGTTTAGTAGGTAACTACTTTAAAAAGCGATTTATTTATAAAATTATCTTCTTTGATTATGATTATGAAACTAATCACTGAAAATAATACTAAAATTAAAGCTACCCTTCCCGGAAGAGATGCTACTAAGAAACAGAAAGTATTCTATAATCCGTTAATGAAATCTAATAGAAACATTTCTATTGTTTTACTTAATTCTATTGCCAATAAGAAAATGGGTTTAGCGTTACCTTTGGCCGGTTCTGGGATCAGGGGATTAAGATTCTTAAAAGAGTTAAAGAAAGGAAAATTAGATTGTTTGTATTTGAATGATCAGAAAGATAATTTTGTGGAGAACATTAATGAGAATTTAGAATTAAATAATCTCAAAACAAATAAAATTAAAATTTCTAACGAAGATGCAGAACAATTTTTATTGGGACAGCATTGTGAAGAATTCTGCGGCTATTTTGATTACATTGACATTGATCCGTTTGGAACACCTAATCCATTTTTATCTGTAGCAGTTAATAAGATTAAGAGAAATGGGATTTTAGCAATAACAGCAACCGATACTGCTGCTTTAACTGGGACATATCCTAAAGTAACTAAACGAAAGTATTGGGCACGATCTTTACGTAATCATTTGATGCATGAAATTGGATTAAGAATTTTAATTAGAAAAGTGCAATTACAAGGAATTCAGTTTGATAAAGTAATGGTGCCAATTTTGTCTTATCATAAAGACCATTATTTCCGGATTTATTTTCGTTCAGAAAAGGGTAAAGTTAAATGTGACGAATTAATCAAACAACATCAATATTTATTGTTTTGTCCGCAGTGCCTAAATCATCAAGTTTCTAATTATAATTGCGGGAAATGTGGATGTGGAAGTAGTTATGATTATGCTGGTCCTTTATGGACAGGAAAGTTGTTTGATTCAAAGTTAGTAGGTAAGATGGTCAAGAATAATAAGTTTGTTGAGGAGCAGAAGTTTCTAGATACTTTGAAAGCAGAAGTTAAGATGGATAATGTTGGTTTTTATGATTTACATGTGATTTGTAAGAAGTATAAATTAGAACCAAAGAAAATGGATTTGATGTTAAAGAAACTCAAAGGAGTGAGAACACATTTTTCTTTATATGGAATTAAGACTGAGAAAAATGTTGGTGAGATAATAAAAATTTTAAAATGACTACAAAAAATAATTGGAAAAAAAAACTAACTCCAAAACAATACCATGTTCTTCGTGAGAAAGGAACAGAATTGCCTTTCACTGGAAAGCTTTTACATAATAAAGAAAAAGGGATTTATTGTTGTGGGGCTTGTGGTCAAAAATTATTTTCTTCAGAAACAAAATATAATTCTCATAGTGGATGGCCAAGTTTTTATGATGTAATAAAAGAAAATGTGGAACTTAAAAAAGATAAAACTCTTAATATTGAAAGGATTGAAGTAATATGTAAAAAATGTGGAAGCCATTTAGGGCATGTTTTTGAAGATGGTCCACTACCTACTGAAAAACGTTATTGTATTAATTCTCTTTCTTTAGATTTTAAAAAAATAAAAAAAATTAAATGAAATGTTTTCTAAAGAACGGACATGCAAAAAACATTACATTGACTAATGCTGTTAAAATCAATGAAGCTAACCATAAATTTGCATTTACTTCTAACACATATAACAAATAGTAGAAGAAGAAATATAATCCTGCTTCAGATACAAGTGTCCAGAACCAACATGAACTACTACAACATCCGCTTGAACATGTTTTTGCTTTACTTTTTTTCTTTACCATAAAACTATCACCTCTAAAGTAAAAAGAAATAGTTATAGTATAAAATATTTTCTAAAAAGAAATAAGGATCATAAATAAAAAATTTAACCTAAAGCTAGGTCCATTTTAGCTACTTCTGCAGATTGAACATTTTCAATCTCTTTCATTTTAGCAGCAATGCCATCAAAGTCACCACCTTCAACTTCGTACATAGCTAAGACAAGAACAGCTTTCAAACCAAAAGCTATTGGGTCTTCTTTAGATTGCATTTCGCCAATAGAACCTGCTTCTCTAGCTAATTCTAAAGCTTTTTCTTTTATTGGTCCTAAATCTACGTCTACAGATTCGGGCATTAATTTAAATGTAATTATTGCTTTTGCCATATTTTACCTCTTAAATTAGTTTGGTCCTTCAAATCCGCAAGAAGGGCATGTGTACTTAATAGCGTTTTCTCTACAATTATTACACCTAACAATTTCGAACTTACCACATCTTGGACAGATGAACGTAACTGCGCCGGAATCGTTAGCAATGACTTTCTTACAAGGGTTACATTTTTTTTGTTCCATTTTATCTTCTCAAACCTAGTTTCTTTTATAAAGTTTACTTCTCTTCAACACTAACTTTATTCCCTTCCACCTTAAATCCAATCTCTAAGAAATGTTCGGCAACGTAAATGTTTGTTTTTGTATGGTTACTTATTTCTCGGGTTTCAATCTCTGAATTAGGAAGTAGAGACATGAATGGAATTAATTGATCGGCAAGGTTTCTATCTACGGCAGTTTTAGATTCGATTTCAATTTTTAATTTTTCTGCAGCTTGTTTACCAATTTCTTCTGAACGTTTTCCTTTTTCAATTAACGCATCTCCGCCAAGAATAATTGGGTTGTCAAAATCAACTTTTCCGTTTTGACTGAAGATTCCCCAAAGAACAATTTCACCGCCAACAGAAAGTGTGTTTGTATATTCTGTTCGGATACTTAATGGGACTTCATAATCTCGTAACAAATTTTCAGCAGATTTTTGAATTCTCTCGCCAACTTCTTTATCTTCTAATTCTGCAGATAAATTAATTATTCCTCGGACTTGTTCTAATTCTCCTTGAGAAGTTAATTTTATTTTTGCGGTTTTGAAATTTAAATCTTCATAGAAAGCAGCAAAAGAATCGTATTCGTTTAATTTAAATCGGGGAGTTATTTCTAAATGAACTTCGCCACCACCTTTTGGATAGTAACCTTTTTTGATTACTTTTAATTCTATTTTTTCAACAAATTTTTGTAAATGTGGTAATAAAACATTTTGCAAATAAAAAACTGAAGCTTGCCATTTTCCGCAAGTTCCACCTTTGATTTTTAGTGTAACTTTTCCAGGTGCAAATATACAGGGAAGAATTATTGCTTGCAAGAAGAGAGTGATGCTTCCTGCTGTGCCTATATCAATTTCATAAATTCCTCGTTTGATTTTTCCTGGTTTGAAAGTTAATTCTTTTGTACCAATTTCAATTTCATTAGTTTCTGCATCACAAATTTGCTGCAAAGCTTTAATCGCATGTAAATGCTGTGGTTTTAGTCCGCCACCATCTCCTTTACCTGCACGGATATTATCCACTGCAAATGGTTTGCCGGTTAATGTAGAAAGTGCTAAAGCGGTTCTTACTAAAGCTCCTCCTCCTGTTCCATATTTGCCATCAAGTTTAATCATATTAGTTAGAATTCATTATTGTTATTTAATATTTTAGTTTTAAAACAAAAAACTTAATAAACAGGCTAGATTCTTTGCTCTTTGTTGGGGACATAGTATAACCTGGCTAGAATAGGGGCCTCCAGTAATGGAGAGATGAGCCTTCTTGGCGATGAATAATCTTTCCCTGTGGCAAGCCTTAGATCTGGGTTCGAACAGTTCTTTCGCGAACTGGGAGCGAGAGGCGGCGTAATCTCACGTTGCTCGCTTAGCCTCCTGCGAAAAACTTCGAAAGTCCCAGTGTCCCCACATTTTTCTTTTCCCAAAACATATATAAACGCTTGAATTTTACTATTAATGAAAAGATGGTGGATAAAAAGTTAATCACTGCTACTGCGACGTTAGTTGGTACAATTATTGGAGCAGGAGTTTTAGGGATACCTTACGCAATTGCTAAATCTGGATTTATTCCCGGAATCATCATTTTAGCTATTCTTGGTGTTGCCGTTTTAATCTTGAACCTTTGCATTGGTGAAGTGTCATTAAGAACTAATGGCCGGCATCAACTTCCAGGATATGCAGAAAAGTATCTTGGTAAATGGGGAAAGAGAATCATGACATTTTCTATCATTTTTGGAATTTATGGAGCGTTAACTGCTTATTTTATTGGCGGGGGAAATGTCTTAGCTGACATTTTTGGTTTAGGGAATTGGTCTTCATCATTTCTCGGTTTTCAAATTAGTGCAGCTTTACTTTTTAGTATTTGTTTTTTTGTTTTCCTTTCAACTTTAATTTATTTAGGTTTAAAATCAGTAGGAAAAACAGAAATTATTTTTGGGGCAATAATGTTGGTAATCATTTTAATAATTATTGTTTGGGGAACTTTTCATATTGATTCTACAAATCTTACTACTTACGATAAAACTCAACTGTTTTTTCCTTATGGAGTGATTTTATTTGCTTTTGTTGGTGCTGCTGCTGTTCCAGAAATGAAATCTATTTGTTCTACAAATAAAAAATTGATTAAGAAAGCAATCGTCATTGGGAGTAGTGTTCCTTTAATTATCTATGCTTTGTTTGCTTTTGTTGTTGTTGGAGTGACTGGGGCAAGTACAGGTCAGATTGCTACCACCACTTTGGGTAATGTTGTTGGTGGAAAAATAATGGAGTTATTGGGAAATCTGTTTGCAATATTTTCAATGAGTACTTCATTTTTAGCTTTAGGATTAGCATTGTTATGGGTCTATGATCTTGATTTACATACAACTAGAAATGTTGCTTTTCTTCTTACTGTTTCTATACCTTTCTTGATTGGAATTGCAGGGATAACTTCTTTTATTCAAGCTTTAGCTATCACCGGCGGGGTTGCTGGGGGGATAGAAGGAATTCTTATAATCTTGATGTTTTGGAAAGCTAAAACACTTGGCGATCGAAAGCCTGAATACTCCATTAATCTTCCTAAGATTTTAGGAGTCCTTTTAATGGTGATGTTTGCTTTTGGAATTTTGTATTCATTTTTTTGAATGATTTTTTTAATATGGTTTAATATTTGTTCTATCTCATTTTTAACCTGTTTTCACCTCTTACTTGCAGTTACTACTCTGTCTTAGCAATTATTGCAAAACATTTATATAGGGGTGTCTACTTCAGAGTAGTATTTATAATTTTGATAGGTGTGGGGTGAATTTACATATGGATAAAAGAAAAGATACAATAGATTTTTTTGTGGAACAATTAGGTCAAAGTGAAGAGGATATTGCTCAGGCTCTTAGTGATGAAAATCTAACTATTAAGGATGATGGTGAAGTTTATATTAAAGATCTTAACAAACAAAAATTAATTTCAACAGATGATGGCGAGGGTTTAATATTAGATGATTCAGATAAAGGCGATGGTCTCTCTGATAAAGATGCAGTTCTTAGAGGTTTAAAAGAGTATTTTGTTCTTAAATCTGTTTCTGACGATTCAGATTCAGAGGTAATGGATCATAGCGAAGGTTTAAATGATGATTGGTTTATAAATAATGGTGAAGAAGAACCTATTCAAGAAAATTCTGTTTTAGAAGTGAAAAGCGAAGCTCTTGTTGATACAAAACAGTTACCTTCTGATGTTTCTGGAAAAGGGGAAAAAGACACTGTTTATGAAGCAGCTGTTGTTGAAAAAGATGAAACTACTGTTTTACCTGTTGTTCCACCTAGTCTTCCTGAAAAAAAGGACAAAGAAATAGAACAAAAAAGTCAAGTGTTAACTGGGGTACCTGAAGATGTTATTAATTTAGGAGGATCTGAAAAAATGGAAGAATCTAAAGATAAATCTGGAAATGGAAAAATGAAATATGGTATTGTTGGTCTCTTAGTTGGAGCCGCAATAGGTATAGTTGGAACTTGTGCTTACGTTCAAAATTATGGTGAAAAAACTATTGTTCCTGTTGAAGGTAATCCTGCTTATGTTCAAATGGAAAAAGATAACAAATATTTAACTAAAGTAAATCGTGATTTGAAAGGAACAAATGCTGGTTTAGAATCAAGATTAAAAATGGCAGGAAACGCAAATGAAGAAACTAAAAATTCTTTGCTTAAAACATCTGCTAAATTAGCTCTTTGTCAAAGTGAAAATAAAATTTATCAAGCGGAAAATAAGACTTGTCAAACAGCTTATGCTACTTGTGAAGATGATAATTCTGCTAACATTGGTTCAATTCTAACTTGTTTTGGTGAAGTTGATTATTTATGGCAAGAGTTAGGAGATTGTGCAAATGGCCTTGCTGATTGTGAAGCTAGAGATGGTTTCAAGAAAGATGCACTTAAAGATTGTCACCAAGCTTATCGAAAGTGTGATCGAAATTTAGCTGATGCTAAAAGCAATAACGATCATAATGCTGATTACAAAAAACAATTTGAAACTGCAAGTGATGATTTAGCTAGTTGTGAAAGTAAATTAAGAATTGCTCGGGAGACAACTTGTCCAACTAAAAAATGTCCTGCAGCCGAGATTGTAGAAAAAGAAGTAATTAAAGAAGTTTATATTGAAAAAGAATGCAAACCACAAGATTGTGTTAAAATGGGTTGTGCATTTTTACGTGATTAAATAATAACTTGGAGGAGGAATAAAAATGAAATTAAAAAAAACTCTTGATCATCTTGTTGGAAAAGGCTCTTTAGCTTTAGCAGGAGCAACAATGTTATTAGCATCTTGTACACCGTGGATGTATAACATTAAAGCAGATGTTGGTAACTCTAGAATGAACGTGGTTGTTTATCAGTCAGTAGTTGACGCAAAACCTGTTCATCTTACTGAGAAACAGTTTGCTGAAAATAAACCCTTACAAGAATCACTTTACGCTCAAGCAGTTGCAGCTAACGATGCTTATTTTGCACCTGTTGATACTGCAGTTGAAGAACAACCAGCTGAAGTAACTGAAGCTGAAGGTGAAATGACAGTAAAAATGGTTCCAGCAAATACAGACTTAGATAAAATTATGGATGAACCTGCAACTGAACCTGTAGTTGAACCTGTCATTGAACCAGTAGCTGAAGAAAGACCTGTTGCAAAAGTTGATACTGTTGAGGAAACTTATGACCCTCGGATTGTTAAATGGGAGATGCAGAAAGAACTTGTTGATCAACACAATGTTCCAGTAATTATTGACGTTACTAAAGAAGGCGTGTATTTCTGTACTGATGGTATTGGTCAAGTTTTGTTTGACGCTGATCGTAAACCTTACATTGATACTATGTTAGAAAATGGTAAATGCGACCCCTCAGAAAGAATAAAGAATTACACTACTGGTGGACAACTTTTTGATTTTGCTCACTTGAAAACTCTACAAGGTTTTGATGAAATGGAAACATTTCGAAAGTCATTATTATACAAACCTTTAGGAGAGGAGGAATAAAATGAATAATCTAAAAAATTTATTTGGGGCTGCAGTTATTGCTGCAGGTATTGGTTTAGGAGCAGGGTATGCATCTGCTCAAGAAGCAGAAAAACCAGTTGAAAACATTGTTGAAACTGAAACTAATGTGTCTATCACCGGTGCAAAAAAAGCTACTCCTGAAACTAGTAAGTTATTTTATGTTCCTTGTGAAGGGGATAGAGTTGAAATTACTGCTCAGAATAGTGAAGAAATATATTCTGGAATCAGAGAAAATATCAAATGTTTAGTTGCTGACCATAGTCCTCGAACACAAAACATGGACAATTTCTTAGGTCATTTTGACGATTATCAATGGGTGATTTTGCCAGTTGAGAAAGGTCTTGAATTATGCCATGATGCTAATGAAAATGGTCGGTGTGAAACTACTGAATCAAGAGTTAACAGTCCAGAGGGTGAAACTGTTTTTACCAATTTGGGGACTATTATTGCTGAAAAAGTTCCAGCAACTTCCGGTAACACTAATGTTAAAGTTGAAAAAGTTGAGAGAAGTACTTTTGCGGTTCCAGGAAATAAAACTTTAGAAGAAGTAATTGCTCCTTCAACTACAGCAAGAACAACTGATTTAGTTTATGTTGGATTTGTAGGGCAGTATGATGTTGATAATAATGTTTTTGTTCCTGGCGGAGTTGTAGGTTACAATCATGTAACTAATTCTACTTTTGTATGGGGATTAGAATTAGGTTTTCTTGGAAAGAACTATACTTTAGATGATTCTCAAGATCCTGTTGAAACTGCTTTAGGAACATTACATACTGATGGTGAAAAAGAAATTCAACAAAAATATTTTGATGCGAAAGTAAACGCGGGTAAAATGTTTGATAAGTGGGGGATCTTAGGAAGTCTGGGTTATCAAGTTGGTTTTAGTAAACAAGGCAAGAGTCGACATGAAGAAATAAGAGATACTAATGGTAACGTTTTAGAAACTTATCAACACGATGATAATCAATCTCCAGAAAAAATGGACAATACCCATGCACTTTTGTTTGGTATTGATGCACCTATTAAATTATCAAAAAAAGTTTGCTTAACACCTTACGTTGGTGCTGCAACTGACTTTAACAAGATTGATCCTCAGTTTGGGATCAAATTGGGTTACTGTCCTGTAGAAAAAGAAGAATGAGGTTACATAAAATGAAAACTACATATAAAACACTTGTTTTAATTGTAGTACTTTTGTTTTTATTATCTCCTGCTGCCTTGGCTTTAATTTGGCCTTCTGGTGAATTGCAATGGGATAATGGGGGAACAAGTACTACAATCAGTAATGGTGACTCTGTTTCATTCACTACTGGATTATTTGCTTCCGCAGATCCAATTTACGCAACTGTAAAAATAATTAACGGTGCTAACACTAAAATTTTGTTAAATGATCAGGTAGTAACTGCTCCTAAGAGTTTTTCTATCGATTCAAACGATTATGGTAACAACGTTGGAGATTATACTGTTACCGTTACTTTAGATGATAAGTATAGTGATACTAGTGCTCAGACTCACTCATTAAGTTTAGAAGTTCTTGAAACTACCCTTTGTGGTGAAGGTACTAATGATTTAGATTGTGATGGTGTCCTTGATTATGAGGATAATTGTGCTCTAGTTGACAATCCTGGCCAAGCAGATGCCGACAATGATGGTTATGGCGATGTTTGTGATAACTGTATTAATGATCAAAACATTCTTCAAACTGACACCGATAATGATGGTGAAGGTAATGCTTGTGATTTAGATGATGATAATGATGGTATCTTAGATGTGGATGATAACTGTCCCTTAAAATCCAATCCAAACCAGGAAGATAATGAAAATGATGGTTTAGGCGATGTTTGCGATCCTGATGATGATAACGATGTTGTTATGGATGAAGACGATAATTGTGCAATGACTTTTAATCCTGACCAATCTAATGTTGATGGTGACGGTTGGGGTGACGCTTGTGATTCTGATGCTGATAATGATGGAATCTATAATTGGAAAGATAATTGTCCTTTAGTTGCAAATGCAAATCAAGCAGATGCTGATAACGATGGTATTGGCGATGCTTGTGATTCTAATACAGTTATTGATACAGATGGAGATGGTGTCCCTGATGATGAAGACTTATGTCCAAACGAACCGGGACCTGTAGAAAATAATGGTTGTCCGGTGGTTGAAGTAAACTCAGCTCCTCAATTTATAGATTCCGTAGAAGGTAATCAAAATATGGTTGAAGGCGGAAGTATGGCTTTACAGTTCGAAATCCAAGATGATGAATTTAACACTTTATCTGTTGGTGTAAAGAAATGTTTCATTTTTGGGTTATATTGTTTTACAAATGAGTTTTCAGAACCTTATAGTTTAGCAGCAACAGCTAAAAACAATTATTTGTTTTCCTGGCAACCAGATTACACATACGTAACTCATCCTGCTTTAAGTAAGAGTGTTACTTTAGTATTTACTGCTTCAGACGGTGACTTGTTTGCAACTAAAACTGTTAAAGTTAATGTTGATGATGTTAATCAAATTCCTACTGTAAGTATTAATGGTAATGATGATCTTAATGAAGGCGAATCAGTTGCAATTACTATTACTGCTGTTGATGAAGATCTTGAAGATGAACTTAGTTTTGTTGTTAATGGTTTACCTGAATGGGCTTCTGCTCAACAATTAGGGAATGAATTACAAATTACTGGTACTTCAGATTGTGATGATGCTAGTGAATACGAATTTGAAGTTACTACTAGTGACGGTTTAACTAGTGTAAGTGAAACTTACGTATTTTCAGTTATTGAATCTTGTGATGTACCTTGTCTAGATACTGATGGTGATGGTATCTGCGATGTTGATGACACTTGTCCATTAGATTTTGATAATGATTTAGATCAGGACGGAATTTGTGGAGATATTGATGAATGTCCAGAAGTTGCTGGTACAGAAGAATATAACGGTTGTTTAGCACCTGCAAATCATCCTCCTCGGATTGCTCCTCTTGCAAATCAAGAAGTTACTGTAGGGGATTTAATTACTTTTGAAGTTAAATTGACTGATGTAGATAATGATGCAATTACTCTTGAATTAGCTTCAAGAATTGGTTTAAGTAAAAGTATTGTTTTAGGACCTCATTCCGATAAAGAAAATGTTTACGTTTTCAGTTGGAAAACTCAGATTGGTGATGCAGGGGAATACTTTATTACTTTTGTAGCTAAAGATGAACACGGTGCAAATTCTTCAAAACAGGTTAAAATAACTATCTTAGAAGAATCTTGCTTAGACACAGATGAAGATAGTGTTTGTGATGATGTTGATAACTGTCCTTTAACTGCTAATATTGATCAGTTAGATTCTGACAATGATGGTATTGGTGATGCTTGTGAACTTTGTTTAAACGATGTTGATAATGATGATATCTGTGATGAAGTTGACAATTGTCCATTAACTGCTAATATTGACCAGTTAGACAGTGATAATGATGGTATTGGTGATACTTGTGAACTTTGTTTAAACGATGTTGATAATGATGATATCTGTGATGAAGTTGACAACTGTCCTTTAACTGCTAATCCTGACCAGTTAGATTCTAACAATGATGGCGTTGGTGATTTGTGTACAGTTGTTATTGTTAATCAAGCACCAGTGATCTATTCACAACCAGTAACAACAGTTACTGAAGATGAAGATTACAATTATCAGTTAATTGCAGCTGATCCAGAAGGTCAAGCGCTTACTTACTATCTTTCTAAAGCACCGGAAGGAATGACTATTAGTGAGAACGGATTAGTTGAATGGGAACCAACTGATAACGGGAAAGCAAAAGTGTTAATCACCGTCTCAGACGGCCAGTTGTATACTCAACAAGAGTTTACTATTGGTGTTAGCGAAGTTTACAAGAACATTAAATTAGCTACAGTAAAGTTGAGTACCGAAGTTGCTAATGCCGGCGAGTATGTTTCGTTACAGGTTAACATGAAAAATAATGGTGATAAAAAATTGAAAGACCTTAAAGTTACCGCTTTAATTTACGACCTAGGATTGAAAAAATCCGGCGGAGAATTTAACTTAAAGTCTGGACAACAGAAAAGCAAGAACTTGGTTTTACAAATGCCTTACAATGCTCAACCAGGAGAGTATCTTGTTAAAGTAACTGTTACCAATAGCGAGTTTCATGAGTCTACTTATAGACTCTTAACTATCTATTGAATAACAACCATTTGAGAATGGCTACATCTTGTAGCTACTCTTGAATACTAAAAGAATAGAAAAGTTTATATAGGACCACAAATTTAGAAGACTAAATTAAAAAAAACATAATCTTCGAAAAAAACGTGGAAATTGGAGGAAGAAAAAATGAGAAAAATTTTGAGTTTAATGGTTTTGTTTGTATTAGCTTTATTGACCGTTTCAATGGTTAGTGCGCTTAGTGTAGACAATTTTGAATGGGAAGTAGAAGTTAACGGAGATTCTGTTGACTTAGGAACTAACTTCATTGATATAGTTGATGAAGATGGAAATGTGATTGGTGAAGACATTGGCGTTGGTGAAGTTGCTGTGCCTTCTATTAGTGTTGACGAAGGTCAAACATTAGATATTAAAGTTCGACTACAGACTGGTGAAGCTGTAGAAGATATTGAAGTTGATGCAAAGATCAAAGGATACGAGTATTCTGACTATGAATCATTAAGTGATTCAACACATGTTTTTGACATGGCAGGAAATACTAAGAAAACTGTAAAGTTAAGTATCGATTTACCAAAAAAATTAGAAAAGCAAGTTTATTGGTTACATCTAAACATTTACAATAGTAATTCTGCACCTGTAACGCAGATTGTAAAACTTAATGTTGAACCAACACGACATGGCGTAGATATTGCCGATGTTGTATTTTCACCTGGAACCACAGTTAAAGCAGGACGTTCATTATTAACTACTGTTTTACTTGAAAACTTTGGCGGTAAAACTGAAAAAGATGTTAAAGTTACTGTAGCAGTTCCAGCTTTAGGTGTGAGTGCAACTGAGTTTGTTGATGTTGTAGAAACAGATGGTAATAATGTAGATTATGAAGATGTTCCAGAAATGTTCTTACCTCTTCCAGCAACAGCTGTTGAAGGTGAGTACGAAGTTAAAGTTACTGTTAAATACGATGACTTAAGAGAAACTGTTACTAAGAGCTACAAAATTAATGTTTTAAGTAACGAAATGTTTCAAGCTAAAGAAAACAAGTTAGTTTTAGCTGTTGGTCCAGAAAGTCAAACTGTAGCTGTAGGAAGTACTGCTAAATACGCTATTGCTTTAACTAATGCAGGAACTAGTTCCAAAGCTTACTTATTACAAGCAGTTACTGGCGATTGGGCAACTGCATCTGTAAGTGACAATTTGGTTGTTTTAGAACCTGGAAAGAATAAAGTAGTCTATGTAGACGTAACTCCTAGCGCATCTGCTGCTGTTGGAGAACATGTTACTAGTCTAGCTGTTCAGTCCGGTACTGAAGTATTAGAAACAATCAGCTTAAAAGCAACTGTTACTGGAACTACTGTTGAAACTGGTTTTAGCTTAAGAAACGGTTTAGAAATCGCATTAATCATTTTAGTGGTACTTTTAGTTATCATTGGTTTGATTATTGGTTTCAGTAGACTTAAGAGAGACGACGAAGAAGACGAAGAGAAAACTTACTATTAATTAAGTAAGTTATCTTAACAATCTTCCTCCAATTTTTTCTTTTTTTCTTTTTTTTCTTTTTTCAGGAGGAATCTCTTTAACTTTTTGTTCTATAACTTTTTTATATGATTAATTGTTGGAATTCTTTATAATGAAAATTGTGATTATTGGTGCGGGTCCAATCGGTTCTTATGCTGGATATTTACTAGCTAAGTCAGGTCATGATGTTAATATTTATGAGCGGAAAAAAGAGATTGGTTCTCCAATTCAGTGTACTGGATTACTAACTGCAGATTTTGATCAGTTTGGATTAGATAAAAGTTATTTTTTAGAAAACACTTTTACTAAAATTGAAGTTAATTCTATCAATAATCAATTGATCATTAATAATAAAGAGTATTTGGTATGTAGAAAAAAGTTTGATAATCATCTAGGTCAATTGGCTTTGAAAGCTGGTGCAAAGATATTCTTTAATAGCTCTTTTTTGCGTAAAGGAGAAAGGAATATTGTTGTTAAAGAGAGTGATGGTCAAGAAAAAATAATCTCTCCAGACATTATTATTGCTGCTGATGGGCCATTATCTAGTGTGGCTAAAGCTTATGGTTTTTATCATTCAAAAAGAAATAATTATTATGGGATTCAGGCAATGGTGAAAGGAAATTTCAATTCCCAAAAATATCGGACTTTTTTTGGTAAAAAGATTTGTCCTGAATTATTTGCTTGGATTGTGCCTGAATCTTCTGAAAAAGCTAGGGTTGGTTTAGCAACAACTAAAAATACGCGTTACTATTTTGATCAGTTCATGCAGAAAAAAGGATTTGTTGCTGAAGAGATTCAAGCAGGAACCATTCCTATTTATCATCCGCAACAAAAGCTTAAGAGAGATAACTGTTACTTGTTAGGTGACGCTTCTGGTTACGTTAAAGCAACTACTCTTGGTGGCATTATTCCCGGGATGAAACAAGCTCAGGTATTAGTTGATTGTCTTAACAATGGTAAAGATTATGGTCAGGAAGTTAAAAGTTTACGTAAGAGAATGAATTTACACTTACGTTTAAGAAAAATGATGAATAAGTTTTCTGATCAAGATTGGGATAAAGCTATTAAATTATTAAGAAAGAAAAAGGTTCAAGAGATTTTTGAAAAGCATACCCGAGAAAACCCTTTACCTTTAATCTTAAAAATAATTGTTAAAGAACCGAAACTATTATATTTTGTTAAGTACTTTTTCTAGTAAGATGAATAGTTATAGTGATATTTTGGCAAATCCAGAACAGTATCGAGTGGGTGCTGACTTTGATTCTACCAATATTGTTTTTCCAATCAAAATTGAGAATGTAAAATATATCATTAAAAAACCTCGTTCAGGATTGGCTGATGTTTTAATTCATAAATATTTGTTACGGCAAGATAAAGCATTTTTAGGAACAAGAAAGAAAGCTTCTTCTTTAGAAAGAATTCAAGATGAAGCAAAAAAACTTAACGCTTTGAAAGGAAGATATGCGCCCAAATATGTTGATTACTATCATGGTAATTTATTAAGACAATATTTAGAAGGTAATAGTTTTAGATCTTTAAATACTGACCGATTAAAAGAAAAAACTTTAGAAGGTGCATTAGAAGCAGTTGAACATTTTCATGGTCAAAAAATCGTTGTCGGAGATACAGACGTTAAAAATTTATTTTATTCAAATGATCATAATGTTTATTGGTTAGATTTTGAAGGTTGTTTTGATGAATCTAATCTAAACAAAGCTAAAGCAGTTGATTTATTAAAATTCATTTATTCAACTTATACTGTTACAAGAGATAAAGAGCAAACTTTATTTGTTGCAGAATTAGTAGCAAATAATTATAATCATCTTCCTGTTAGAGATCATGTTAAACATTTTCTTAAAAAGATTGAACCTAGTTTTAGGTTATGGTTTGCAACAAGAATCCCTAAAGATGATCAGGAAGTAAATCGGGGCATTCAGAATTTATTATTATAAATTGTTTAATATCTTTAGGTATTCTTTATCTAGTCCGCCTAACCTGAATATTATTACTTCTGGAACATTTTCTTCTTTAGCTAAACTTAAATCATCATTTAATTGTTCTTTACTTAAAATAGGTTCATTGCCATTAATTCCGATTGCAATAGTTCCAAAAGAAACAATGAAGTTGTCTCCATGAAGTTCTTTACCTCTTCTAAGTTCTTTTCTGAAAAAGTTTTCATTAAATAGCGGATGTAATGAATGGTAAAACATTTTGATAATTTTTGCTTTTTGGGTATTATAATGTAAACCCATCTTTTCTAAGAACCAATCCTTCTTTTTTCCTTCTGGATAATATTCACAAAGATAAACTTTTCCATGGTAAGAGTTAATCAATTCTTTGATTAATTTTTTATTTCTAAAGAAGTTGGGTAATTGGGTGAACAGTAATAATGGATTTTTAGTTAAAGGCCATTCTAAATCTAACATGACTGGGGTGTTATTATTTTTAATCTCTTCAAAGATTCTTTTTAAGGCAATTCTTTTTGTAAACGGAGAGATCCAATAACCTTCCGATTTTTCTAAAATTGGCCAATAAACAATTTCTTTGACATTTTGGTTATTGATTTTTGATTTTATCTTATTGAACTCTTTTAATGAATGTGCTGCTAAGTATAATTGTGTGGGGAAATTGATTAGATTAAGTTTGTTTAAATTTTCTTCTGTTGGAAACTCTTCAAAAAAACTAATTAACATTGTTCTGGGAAAGATTATACAATATAAATAAATTGTGTTTTTATTAAAACTAAATGCGCAATACATAAAAAAAGTTAAAGTTTATTCAGAAGTGTATTTTTTTAAATCTTCTTTTGATTTAGCTAAATATTTTTGAGAGTCTATCATTGCATATATTGGTCCCATTAAAATTGTGCTCATAGTGATATTTCTTAGATTAATAGTATAGTTATTTCTTAAATCAATTAAGTTATTATTTCTTATAAGCACTTCTAATTTTTTTTCTTGTCCTTGAAGTTTGCCCCTAAATGATCCACTTCCACGATTAAAGATTAAGTTAGGGCTATAAACTCCTTCTAAAGAAACTTCCTCTCCTTTTTGAGCTGCAGCATGCCAATAAATTATTTCTGCAGGATCATTTATCTGTAAATCATGAACCTTAAAATCCAAATATTCTTGGTTGGGAAAATTAAAAGCAATTCCATTATTAACTTCAAATAAATTTGCACCTGCTTTAATTTCTTTAGAAAACCATTCATAGAACTTCTTTTTTTTTTGAAATCTTCTTTGATCATATAAACATTCAAAGAAATTAGGTTTATCTCCTTCTAAATTATATTTAACCTTTTGGATCTGGCTCATTTTGTTCTTTTATTCCATTACTCCGTACCAGTCTAACAATAATCTGTCAACTGCTTTAACTAATCCATATTCTTGGCCAGTAACTTTGATACAAGTACCTTCCAATGTTACACTAGAAACTTCTTCGATTCTAAGTTCAATTACGGGCTTACCTTGCGTATTTTCACAGTTAACAATTGTTCTATTATCACAGATTTCATTATCTTCTGTACATGAACCTTCTGGTTTCTTACCAATACCTTTAGCAATGTTCATACTAAGCTCAGATACCGCTAATGAATAATACTTATTAGCTAAATTAGGGTCAATAGCAATATAAATTTCTTCACCCTTGTAAAATTCTTGTGAAAGACTACCAGTAAGGGTAATATTTTCTACTTCTCTTGGTCCGAAATGAAGTGGTACTTTAATTGTTCTTCCATTACCTTGAATATGAGTCCACCATAATCCGTCTGCTTTAATAAATTCATGTTCATTGTAAACATAAGTATCTTCAATAGGTACTTGTTCACCAGCTACAGATACACTTGCGCCAGTAATTTTATCAAAAACTTTAAACCCACCAAGAGAAAAAGCAAACACGCCAATAATGATTACAATCATAAATAATAATTTTTTTGTATCATTACTTTCATCTGGATCTTTATTATTTCTGATTTCTTTTTGAACATCTGATTGTCCCTCATTTTCGGGCATATCGTCCAAAACCTTAACAATTCTAATTTCATCCATTTTAATCCTATTTAATTGTTATCATTTATATTATTTTTGTTACTGTTAAGGTTATTTTCCATTCTTTTTAAGTATGTTGTGAGCTTATCTTTAACTTCTTGCTCTAAATCTGGGTTTAAGTTGATATTTTCTATTTCTTGGTTCCAATTAATTTTTGGTAATTGGGTAATTGTTCCAGTGAGTTTTCTGTTAATAGATTTAATATCTTCTTCAATTTGTTTTGCTTCCATTGTTCCAAACATTTTTGTGGCAGGAAATTTAGTAAAAGCATTAGCTCCTGCTTTGAGAAGTAGGCCAACTTCTTCGTAACGTCTTGCAGTAGTACCAGCAATAATTTCTAATTTTGGAAAAGCTATTCTTGTTTGAGCAATCCACCATAGATAGTCCTCAGTTTTGGGTCCGTTAGTGTTTTCGAAGGGAGTCCCTTTAACTGGTTTTAAAGCATAGAAAGTGATTCTTTTTAGATTATGTTTAGTAATGAATTTTTTTAATAATGAGAAGTCTGCTTTTTTTTCTCCTAAGCCGATAACCATAGTCATACTTTTTTGAAAAGTTTTAGTTTTGTTGAACATTTCTTCATATGGTTCAATCGGTTTATCGGGGCATATTTTATTGTGCAGTTTTGGTTCAATTGTTTCGATACTGGAGACTATACCTTTAACATAGGGTTTGAATGATTCTAAATCTTCAGGTTCTATTACTCCAATGTTTAACCAAATTTTTTCTCCGTAAACTTTGCTGATTAATTTGATTCGTTCTAACATTTCTTCTTGAGAGAAGATTCTGTATCCTCCTGTAAGAAATTCTATTCGCCAGCCTAGTTTTTTACAAAGAAGGGCTTCTACTAAATCTGAACTTAAGGATCGTTTTGCGGTTTTTGCATGTTGGATTTTATGTTTGATTGTTGATCTGAAACAGAATTGACAAGTCCCTATATCACAATACCAGCTGAGGAAAATACAACGGCCATACCATGTTGTATTGGGAAAGTTATCTTGATAAACTTGGTTTGCTTGTTCGATTAATTGTTGTGTTTCTTTGTGCATAAAAGATGTATTTTGGTTGTGTGTTTATAAGGTTTTTTAGTTAAAAATCGCTTCCACCAAATTGGTAAGGTTTTAATTCTTTATTACTATAATTTAATTCACTCTCGCATTCTGGACATTCCATTTTATTCTTTTGTAAGAAAGTGCTTAAATCTTTTTCTGGAAGTAAGCCAGTTTCAGACCTTTTATCGGGGAATGTAGAATGATAGTTATTCAAATATTTGTCCAATCCATGATTACAGTTTGAACACCAGCTCTTACCTCCACCCATATCATCGCAAAGAGATTCAATCGTTGCATGTTTTTCTTTCATTTTTCTTTTTCTTTTTCTTTATACTTATCAATTATTATTTTAAGATGATTGTAAATCCGTTCAATATGGTTACTGTTATTTTTATTATCATAGATTAATTCCTCAAAAGTAACTGTTTGCATTTCATCATATAATATGTGTCTGCCACAATAATCATCACATGTTTCTGGAATCATGATTATTTCTATGCCATCCTTTTTTGAGATTGAGAAAGAATCATAATAGCTTCTTCCCATTTCTACCTTATCCATTATATTAATGAGATGAATTGTTTTTGGAACTTGATCATTTGTTTTCATGACTTCAACCACTTTATCAAATAAGGTGGCAATGTTCATTTGGTAAAAGTGTTTTAAGTGATATTTAATTTTTTTTTTCTCAGTTTCTAAAATTTTGACATCTTGTTCAAATTTATCAGACAATTCTTTTTTCTTGATATCATAAGAATCAATCTCTACTAGAATTGATTGTTCTTTTTCAAATATTTGATTAACTTTATCTTCTAACATTTTAAAATTTTTCGTAGTCCCAACTTTTGATTATATCGCATAAGTAAAGTCTTCTCACAAAATGTCCTTCTCTTATTTCATGGATAATTTCTTTTTCTATTACCTCATTATTTGTTGTATATTCTAGTATTGGCCTAGATGGTCCACCACCCACTGGTAATTTTTTGTACTCTTTTTCGTTTACTTCTTTTGATCCTAAAGAGAAATATGCAATCGGAAAATCTTTTGGCACTTGAATTTGTGTTTCTAGAAATTTTGCTAAACGCAATGCCCTATCTTTATCAATCATATTTTCATATCTTGTTTCTTTAGTTTTATCTAATCTCAAATCTCCGTTTTCTTCTTTGGCAAATTTAACGGAGACGGTATAAATTGTTTTTGTCGTTTTTTCTGTTTCCATAGTTATTTCTTAAGTGTTGTAGAAAATATGTTCCTTTCTGGCAAAAAATTTATATGGGTGTTGTACTTTGAGTTTAATATGAAGAAAGAAACCGTTTCTAAAATCAACAATTTTGTTGCTCAAAAGCCTAGAACGGTCCAAGAGATTGCTCAATTTATCGGGAAAAATTGGCGAACAGCAGATTCTTATGTTCAAAAAATTAGTGGGGAACAGGGAACGATTGCAGTGAGAACTTTCCGCGGAGGTACAAGGGGGGCGTTAAAGATTGTTTACTGGAACTTGATTAATAAGAACCAGTCAACGTTTCAAGAAATGCTTTTTCAACGGATAGTTAATTGTAAACATAAATCTGATTTCAGTCCTTTTGATATTTATCAATATCTTGATGATTCAGGTAGAGAAAGTTTTATTGAAGAACAAGAAGACAATTTAAATATTAAACAAGGTTTGATTAAAACAGTTTCAAATTCAGATAAACAGTTGCTAGTTTTTTCAGGCGATTTATCTTGGGCAGAAGCCAAACAAGGTAAAGAAAAATTGTTAAAATGTTTTGATAATTTGGTTAAGAAAAATGTTCCTGTTAAGATTCTTGCAAATGTAGATTTAAATTCTATTAAGAATGTTAAGAAGATATTAGAATTAAATCATAAACATGGAAAAAATTTAATTGAAATTCGACATTGTCAACAGCCTTTAAGAGCGTTTATAGTTGATGATAATCTTGCTAGAATTAAAGAGAAATATTTTTTGAAGAAAACATCTACTAATTCATTTCTATTTTATTCAATAACTGATGAAGATTGGGTTAATTGGTTACAGAAAATATTTTGGCATTTCTTTTCAACAGCAATTTCTGCTGATAAAAGAATCAAAGACTTGGAAAGTATTAAGTGAAAGCCCCTGGGGAGAGTTGCACTCCCGACCTTTGGTTAACTCTGTTTTAATACGAGACCAACGCAATAGCTACTATGCTACAGGGGCACGATAATCTCTATTTAATCTGTTCCAACAATTTTTCTTTACTCGGAAACTTTTTCTGACATTCAAAACAAATAGTGTATTGTTTCTTTTTCCCTGCTTTTTTAATTATTGTGCCTTTCAATTTACCTAAAAATAATTCAGCAATTTTATTGCCACAAACGTTACATTTAGCCATGATTAGCTTGAAACGCTGGTCTTATTTAAACTTTATTGCTTTGATTATATAACTTGAAATAGCACAAAATATATATACTATATGTTGTCCATAACAGTCACAATGGATGAAAACACAAAACTTTTTTTTGGATCACAAGAATTTGAAGAGCTTTATTTATCTTTTAATGATAATCAAGCGGAAATGACTGAACCGGTAATTATTAATCCCACTATAGCTTCATTAAGAATGACTGATGAGTATAACCTACATCGTTTGGATCATTTTGATTATGGTTCCTCAAAATTGGATGAAAAAACAGAAAGGCAAATTTAACCAACGCCCCACACGGGGTTATCTCTTCTTTTTATTTCTGCAACTTCTTTAAGAACTTCAATTTCCATCTTGGTAAGGTTACTTTTTAATTCTTTTAATTTTTTGAAATCTTCTTCAGGAATACTACTATAAAGAAAATCTCCCTCTTCAATTTGTCTGCCCACAGTAACTCCATCCAAACTCATCGCAATTTGTTTACCTTGTTCGGCCAAGCTAACTGAATCTTTTCCTTCTTGCATGCTTTTTACTGAACTAATTTGTTTACCTTGCATATTCATTACCGGGTCACCGGTTTTTATTCTGCCAATTTCTATTTCAACTCCCACGATTGCAGGATTACTTTGACGAAAAGTGTAACCTTTTAGGATTGCGAATTTACAGGGTCTAACCAATTTAGCAAGTTCTTTAACTTCTATTTCCCGTTTAAGTTTCTTTTGATAATCTTCATAATCTTCAATAATTTTGTAAATGACATCGTTAGTGATTAATTTAAATTTTTTACTTTTTGCATATTCTTCTAATTCATCAGATATCTTAACATTAAAACCAAGAATAACTGCACTAGATTCATCTTTTTCTCTTAATGATTCTAGTTTAGAAAAATCTTTTTTAGTTAAGTTCCCCAATGATGCTGAAGAGATTGGGATCTCTTTTTCTTCTAATAAATTTCTTAACGCTTCCAAGCCGCCAATAGTATCAGCTTTAATTATTACTCCGATACAATCATCACATTCCATAACGATTTCACCAACTTCTTCCTGAACTTCTTTTTTCATTTCTTCAATTTCTTTAGGAGAGTTACAACTTCTTATTGGCATACCAGCCATTGCGTTTTCCAAACCAGGAGCAGAAACTTTAACTCCTGTTGCTGCAGAAACTTCTTTAACATTTTTAAAACAAGATTTCTTTTCTCGCATATCACAAAGGTCAGCTGGTTCAAGAAGTGCTCTGATTTTAACAATGATAGGTCCATCAATTCCACCAATTACTAAAGTATCATTGACTTTTAATTGCCCATTGTAAATTATTGTATCAATTGTTGTTCCTAGCCCTTTCTCTTCTTTAACTTCAAGAATTGTACCTTTACAATTTCCTGTTTCTTCAATTTCTAACTTTTTTTCAAGAAACTTTTGGGCTAATCCGGTCAGGACCATTAATAATTCCGGAATACCTTGGCCAGTTTTTGCAGAGATTGGAACAATAGCAACTTGTTTAGTATAATCTTCTACTCGGTCAAACCGTTCTGCTTGAAACCCAAACTCAGCCATTTTTCCTACTAATTCATACAATTTCTTTTCAAATTCTCCCTGAATTTCGGTACTCATTTCTGCTACGTTCTGGAAAAGTAATTTTTTCTGATCATAATTCCAGCCATGAATAAGGTCAATTTTGTTTGCCGCAATAATGAACGGAACTTTATTATTTTTAAGAATTTCAATTGATTCAATTGTTTGTGGTTTTAGTCCTTCATTAATATCTACTATTAAGATAGCGATGTCGGCTAAAGAACCGCCACGTTTTCTTAATGAAGTAAACGCTGCATGACCAGGTGTGTCAATGGCTAATAGTCCTGGAACAGTTAAATTTCCTTTAAACGCATCAAGTAATGGCCCGCAAATTTTTTTAATAGTTTCAATAGGGATTGTTGAGACTCCTATTGCTTGAGTAATTGCTCCTGCCTCGCCAGCAGTTACAACCGTACTTCTAATTTGATCTAATAAAGATGTTTTACCATGGTCAACATGGCCAACTACAGTTAAAAGTACTTTTCTGATAATCATCAATTGTTATGAATTAGTGTCTTTTTTAAATTTAACGATACTATTAGTACAATTTTGGTGGTCTGGCATTTTTTGACAAAGTTTTATATATTGTTTTTAATTAACATAAGTGATATGGTTAATTACGTAGAAAGTAAAAAGGTGATGGTAATAGCTAATTTTTCACTAGTTTTTCTTGCTTTGTTACTTACTTTAAATTTGTTTAACGTTCAATTACCAACAGTTGGTCAAGCACAATACTTGATTGACCAAGATAATCCTCTCTGTATTGTTAATTATAAAGATAATTTTAATGAGTGGAATGATCTTGATTCTTGTTGCATAGAATCCCGAAAACAGTTAGAGTGTAAAAAAAATAAACTTGAAAAAACTGATTGGTCATGCCAGACAGGAAGTGATTTAAAATATTTGCTTAACAAAAAAGCTTACAATTATTGTCAGAACTTAGAAATTTGGTAAAACAAAAATGGTTAAAAAAAATAAAAAACAGGGACGAACAAAAAGCGAAATAGTTTTCCTAGTTTTAATTGTTTTAGTACTTGTTCTTGGCACATTAAATGTTGCTAAAGCTAAGGGTTGGTTAATCCCAGAACAGAATCCTATCTCCATCCAAGATAATACTATCAATCTTAATGATTTAACTTTAGAACAAAAAATTGCTCAAATGGTGATTGTGCATGGTGGTGCACATAACATGCAAGTTTTTAAAAATTTACAACTTGGTGGGATCCATCTCTTTGCAATGAAAGACGAAGAACTATTCAAAAACACAATCAACGATTTTCAGGAAGGAATGGTTATTCCATTCTTTGTTACGGTTGATCTTGAAGGGTGTTGGAACCCGTTTGCTAATTTTCAAAATTTTTATTCAGTAAGTGAAGTTAAAACTGTTGGTGAAGCCTTCCAGAAAGGTAGTGATGAGGGTAAATTTCTTCATGATTTAGGTTTTACAATTAATTATGCGCCTGTTGTAGACCTAGATGATCAAATTTGGAACTGTCGTACATTTCTTGGTACTGAAGAGGAAATTACTCAGTTAGCTGAAGCTTACATTTTAGGGTTACAAAGTCAAGAGGTAATTGCTACTGCTAAACATTACCCGGGAAAAGCTTTGGTTATTAAAGATCCACATAAAAACATGGTTACTGCAGAAATTGTTCTGGAAGATATTTATCCATACACTTATTTGGGTAACAAAGGTGATGTTAAATCAGTAATGGTAACTCATGTTATCTCTTATGGGGAAGTTGATTCTGAAGGCAAGCCTGCAGTAGTTTCAAAGAAAGCAGTTGATACTTTAAAAGAAAGTTTTGATGGTTTAATAATTACTGACGATACAATGATGTTGGGTTTACAGAAATTCTTTGATTCAAAAGAAGATTTATATCGGGCCGTGTTTAGTTCTGGTAATGATTTAATTATTAATTTTAATGAAGATCCTAATGAAATTTACCACATGCTTGAAACTGTTAAAGAAGCTGTTCTTACTGGAGAAATTCCTGAAGAACAAATTGATTCTTCAGTAACAAAAATTCTTGAAGCGAAGGGGTTTGATGTAAAATGAAGTTAGTGATTCTTCCTGCTAACGATTTAGAGAAACAAGCGGTTCTTACCATAATTATGCAAAAGTTTGAAGATGAAAAAGTTTATACTGAACAAGAAGTTAACGAGATAATCAAATCTTTTAATGTTGACGATTATGTTCTTTTTAGAAGAGAATTGGTAAATTTTAATTATCTTGCTAAAGATTCTTACAAAGGTACTTACTGGTTAAAGAAAAAAAAACTTTCTGAGCAAGAACTGTTAAAAATTAAAGTTAATCAGGGAAAGATTAAAGAGTTCTCTTAAATACAATCATTTGCTGACCTCGATACTTTTTCGTTTCTAATGTGGAAAAAGATTCTTGCATTATTTCTTCAGAAATTGATAACCCCCCTGATTGTGGGTCGATAATATGGAAATAACCTTGATCATAACCAGATAAAACAATGAAATTTGAAGTGTTCCTTTTTTCTCCCCGGAGTGGTTTAGTATTAATTCTTAACAATAAAACATTTGTTGATAACAATTCTTTAACTTCATCCAAAGTTATTTTTTTCTCTATTATTTCTAGTTGATTCTTTTTAGCCGTTTCTAGATGCAACTTTGAAGAGAACGCTGCGTTTTCAACATCTTCCTTTTTGTAACGATAAAATCGATAATCTGGAAATTCGTAATTTTTATTTTCTACTATAGTTTTAAAATTTAATTTGTATTGGTGAGCGTAATTTGCTAAAGCAAAAATCGAAGAACCTCTTGTTGGTAAATTTACTGTCCTGCGCCAAATTTTGAATTCGTTTTCTTTACTTAATTTAATCTCCGGATTCAAATAATGTAAAATAGTTAATAGGGAAGAAGCGGCAGTAGTAAACAATGTTGTTTGTAAATAAGGTTCCATTTATTATGTAAATGGAAAGTTATATAAATTAATTTCGCTTGTAGATTTTAATATGGGGATGAAAATATTAATCTCTGCTGACATTGAAGGGATTACTGGAATTACTGGCGGCGGTTTTCTAAACACTTCTAGTCAAGAATATCAAGATGCACGTTTTTTGATGACTGAAGAAATTAATTTGGTTGCTGATTGTTGTTTCAAACATGGCGTTGAAGAAGTTTATTTAGTTGATGCACACGGGTCAGGGAAAAATGTTCTTTCCGAACTATTAAACCCTAACCTAAAGTTTGTTAATAAAAACAAACCTAGGACTTCAATGCTTGAAGGGATTGAACAAGTTGATTATTGTATTTTTTTAGGTTATCATGGAAAAGCTAATCAACATAGTTCTTACTGTTCTCATACTAATAGTACCAAATTAATTTCTGGAGTTTTTATCAATGATGTTGAACTTGGTGAAAGTGGATTAAATGTTTTAGTGGCAAAAGATAAAAATGTTAAATTGATTTTTCTTTCTGGTACTGATAAAGCGGTTGAAGAAATAAAAAGTTTAGTTTCTAATCTTCCTACTGTGGTTACAAAAACTTCTTTATCTCAACATCTATCTCAGCTTAAAGATAAAAATACTGTTTTCAAAGAGATGGAAACTGTTTTAAGTTTGGCTTTGAAAAATATTGAAAACATTAATTGGGCCAATTTTAATTTTCAGAATTTCATTTGGAAAGTTTTAGTTCCTTACGCTTACTTATTAGAAAATATTAATAATCATGTTGATTTTACTTTAAATAATATTTTAAATCCACGAGAAGTTTCATTTTCTTCTTCTAATATTTCGGAAGGGTATAAGAAGTATCAACAATTACTTTCTTTATTTAGTGCTAATTATAAGAAAATTAATAATTAGTTTTTTGTTCTGTGTAAACTCTTTTAAGAAATTTTGCCAAGTTGTAACAGAAATGGTGTGCTAGGCCAACTTGAGTTGTATATGTTGAAGGGTTTATTCTTTCAACTTCCATTATCTTGGGGCCGTCATCAGTATCTAGGAAATCTATTCTTGTCATTTGATTTTGGTCATTATAGTGGTCAATAACTTTGAGGGCCATTTCGAGTTCATTTTGTTCTGGGAAATAGCGAGTGTACTCAGTGCCAAAAGAAATGTTGATCTTATAATTATCTGTTGCAGATTTTTTAATTATTCCGTGGGAAAATTCTTCACCTAAAAAAATCAGAGATCTTTCTCCTTTAAATATTTCTTCCATCATTGGCTGAGCAATTACTGGTTGATTTTGGTCTATATACTTGCTGAATTCTTCTTCATTACCTTTAAAATCAGACGCTTTAACAACGCCATTACCTGATTCTCCAAATACTCTTGGTTTTAGAATTATGTCTTCATGTTTTGTTCCAAAATCATATTTCAGAAGTTCTTCTAACTTACGGTTGTAAACATTAACTGTTGGCACCACTGGAAAACATTCTTTTTGTAATTCAATCAAATATTTTTTATCTAAATTTACAAACATTCTCTCTGGTTCATTAACTTTGATTGCGTTAACATTTCCAAGATTAGTTAAATAATTGAGAAATTCTTGAGGGCAATTAGCAATGTTTCCTAATTGTTTTGTAAAAATAATATCTAATTCTTTATTGGGGTCCAACTCTTTTGTTTCCCCTTTATTTATTGAATATGCTTCTTTTATTTTTCCTTGGTCTGTTAAACTTTTCCAACTGAACACATATGTGTCTATACTTTGTTCTGATAATGGGCCAAAATATTCTTGGATCTGTTTTTTGGTTACTGGATAATTGGGGTTATTTTCACTTAAGTCCACTTCTGCAACAAATCCTAATTTTACCATTTTTATTTTATCTATTTTACAATTTTTTTAATTAATATACTTGGAAATAATTTCCGTAACTTCATCAATGAACTGTTTGCTTTTTTCAATTTCTTCAGGGGTACAACTATAATTTGGGGTGGGATTATGTTCAATGATTGCTGGGCCTTCTTTTGTAACAATAATGTCCATTGAATCATAAAATGCATTAATACTTTTTGCTCCTTTTAAAGCAACGTTAAGCACATCCTTGGGAGGAACACATAATTCTCTACTTGAACCTTTTGAAACACTTGCTAACCAGGGATTTTCATCTTCATTTACTGACAATAAACTTCTTTTGTAAGCAAAAGCTAGTTGGTTATCTATAATTGTAACTCGATAATCATAAGGTAAAGAACTGGTTAAAAACTCTTGTAAAATATAATCTCCTCCGTAACCATTTTTGTGGGTTGATAAGTATTGTTCTAATTCTAATTTGTTATCGAGTTTTCTTAAGTCTACTGCTCTGCCACCCGTATTCCTTTTCATAATTAATGGAAATCCTAGTTCTTCAGAAATCTCTTCTGCTTCTTCTGTATCCCTAAATATTCTTGTTTTTGGAGTAATTAACCCTGCTTTTTCTTGCATCTTTGCTGCATAGTCTTTAAAATAATCAACTTTAGTCGTTAATGCAGAATTCAAACATAAAGTTTCATTCTTTTCAAGTTCTTCCAAAAGTTCTAAAGTCCTTAAGTTATCAGGATAATTTCTGTTAGCGACACTAGCATAAACTCTATTAATGATTAAATCATATTTTAATAATTCTTTTGGTGAAACTTTCCTAATATCATACATTTCTGTTTCAATGTTTCTTTTAGAAAAACTTTTTTTAAACTGCTCTTCTGACCATTCTAAATCCTGATGTAAAATTGCGACTTTTACCATTTATTCTTCCTCTTCAATTATTTCTAAAATCTCTTTTTCTGGGAGATTTTCTAATCTGTAATAAGCATAATCAATAGAAGTTTTTGGAATTAATGCTGTTTGTACAGCTTTTTCTGCCAAAATTGTTAATGGGTCAACAATCGAGTAATTAACATTTTCTTGTTTTACTACGATGGAAATTTCTGTACATCCAGTAATTATTAACTCTGCCCCTTGGTCTATTAATGATTGGCCTGCTTTCTCTAGTTGTTTACCTGGATGATCATGAACTCCCGCCTTGATTCCTTTTTTACCATAAATACTTTCCATGACAATACTTTCTTGTTCATCTTGGGAGGGGGTAATAATTTCAATATTTATTTTAGAAAATTTTTGGTGATAGATTTTGCTACTTATTGTTCCTGAAGTTGCTAAAAGTCCAACTTTTTTTACTAGTGGATATTTTTTTTTAATATCTTGGGCTGTTGCTTCGATCATATCAATAAATGGAATTGAAACTTTATTTTCGATTTCTTTAATAAAACAATGGGCTGTATTACATGGGATTGCGATGAAATCTGCGCCTGCTATTTCTAAAATTCTTGCACTTCTAATTAATTCTGGCACTGGACTTCTTCCATTATAAAGAATAGCTTTGGTCCTGTCTGGAATTTGAGGGTTATTAAAGATCATTATTGGGAGATGTTCTTGATCATATTCTGCGGGCGTTTCATCTACTATTTTTTTAAAAAGAAGTTGTGTTGCTTCTGGTCCTAATCCTCCAATTACACCTATCGTTTGCATATTATTGTCTCAGTTTTTTTAGTAATTTAACTTAAAAAACCCGGCCTCAGCCCATATTAGTATAGATTTTACTATACTCAGTAACCGAGTACTTATTTAAATACTTTTATATTCTCCAGTAAATATGTTTTTAACGCTTACTTTTGTAAAAGAAGCCCATATTAGCAATTGATTTTAAATAAAAGACGAAAAATGGCTTTTTTGGTGGTAATTTCTCTAGAAAATTGTCTTTGATTTTTAATATTATTTTTTAGAAAAATTAAAATTTAGTTCGAACAATTTATTTAGATTTTTATCTAGTTAAGTTATTGTCATTTATACTAGAAACATTTTTAAATAACTCTCTTAATTTAACCTAAATTGGGTATCTATATAATCAATCAGAGGAATATTATAAAAAATGGCTAAAGCAAAGAAAAAAGTCAGTAAAATTAAAGTAAAAAAGAAACTTTGGTATAAAGTTATTGCTCCTAAAATTTTCGCTCAAAAAGAAATCGGTGAGAGTTACCTTTTTGATCCTGAAAAAGCAGTGGGAAGAAAACTTAAAGTTAACCTTAAAGATTTAACTGGAAATGTTAAAGCTCAGAATGTTTACATTGGTTTTCAAATCATAAATGTTAAGGGTAATACACTTAACACATCTATAACTAGTTATGAACTAACTCCGTCCTATGTTAAAAGAGTTGTAAGAAAGAACACTAACAAAATTGATGATTATTGTATTTTGACCACTAAAGGCGGTAAAAAAATTATTGTTAAGAGTTTAATGGTTTCCAGAGGTAAAACTCAGAAATCTAAACATACTGGTTTAAGAAAAAGGTTACAAGAACTATTAAACGAAGAATTCAAAAAAAATAGTTTTGAAAGTTTAGTGTCTCTTTTAGTTAACAGAAGATTAATATTTGCTCTTAAAAAGAATTTAGATAAAATTTATCCTCTTAAAGAAGTTACTATTCGGGCAATGAAGTTGCAAGAAAAAGGATTAATTAAGGAAGAAGTAACTGTTGATGATAAAACTGTGGAAGAGAAAAAGGAAACTGTGGAAGAAACTAAAGCGGAAGCAGAAACTGAGAAACCAGTAGCAAAATCTGAAGAAGCTGAGGAATCTGAAAAATCTGAAGATAAAGAAGCAGAAAAAGCAAAAGAAACAGAAGAAGAAAAAACGGATCCTACTGTTCCTAAAGAAGAATTAAAAGAAGAATAATCATTTTTAATTTTTCAATTTTTTGGTTTAATAATGAAATTTTTAACTTTTGTAGATTTGCATGAAGATAAAAAAGCTCTTAAAGAACTAGTTAAAAGGGCTAGTCAGGATGACATAGAATTTGTTGTTTGTGCTGGTGACTTGACTGAATTTGGGAGAAGTTTACGTTACGTTCTTAAACAGTTTAACAATATTGGTAAAAAAGTTTATGTTATTCCTGGTAACCATGAAAGTGATCGCATGTTTAAAGAAGTTCTTGCAGATTATCCTAACTGTATTAACTTTAATCATCAAGCTTTTCGTATTGGGAATTATGTGTTTCTAGGTTATGGTGAGGGTGGTTTTTCTTTGCAAGATCAAGAGTTTAGAAAAATATCTCGTGAATGGTACGGTAAATACAAAGATGATAAAATTATTTTAGTAACTCACGGCCCTCCTTTTGGAACGGATGCTGATCTTCTTGAAGACAATCATGTTGGTAATAAAGATTTTCGTAAATTTATTGAAAGAATTAAACCAAAATTGGTAGTTTGTGGCCATATTCATGAAACTTCTGGAGCAAACAGTAAAATTGGTAAAACTCCAGTAATAAATCCTGGTTGGGAAGGAATGGTTATAGAATTGGGTTAAATTAGTTTCAATTTTAAAAATTTAATTCTAAAGAGCATCCATAAAAACTTTCTGAACATCGATTGCTAATCCTTTATTTTTAGTATTAATTTCTACTGCTGACATTAAAGATTCACCGATAGCTACCAATTCTCCTTTTAAAGTCAAAATAGCAATAGTTTCACCTTTCTTAAAACCTTCCAACTTGCTAATTCCTGGAATTGCTAAATCTCTGCCGTGAGTTAAACTTTTAATCGTTGTATCAAAGATCCAACATTTAGAAAGATGTTTCAAAGTATTTTCTATTGGTTGAATGCAGTAACGTAAAAATTTATCATCATTTTCTTTTTTATAAAAATGGTAAGCATCAGCTAAATCGTTTAATGTTACCAAATTATCTTCCTCGCTGAATGGTCCGGCTTGGGTTCTTCTTAATTCTGCCATGTGTGCACCAGTGCCTAATTCCTGGCCAATATCATGACAAAGTTTTCTAATATAAGTTCCTGCTTGACACTTCACTTTAAACAAGACGTCTCGTTCGTCAATTTCAATAATTTCCAACCCATAAATTTCTCTGGTTCGAAGTTGTCTTTTAATCGCACTTTTTATTGGAGGAAGTTGTTTAATCTTGCCGATAAATTTACTCACTCCTTCTTTAAGAATATTTTCATCAATGTCTTTATGCAAATGCATAATACAAACATATTCTTTTGGTGCAGTAAGAAAAAATTGAGTTATTCTGGTAGCTTTCCCAAAAGCTATTGGTTGTACTCCTGTAACTTGGGGGTCAAGTGTTCCAGAATGGCCAGCTTTACTAATTTTTAATATTTTTTTAACATAATCAGAAGTTTGATGTGAAGTTGGACCTTTAGGCTTGTCAATGTTTACTATTCCGTACTTTAACAATTCTTCTGTAGTTTTTTCCTGAGCAGGTTTTCCGTATTTTCCAACTTCTTCCTTTTTGATAAATATCTGTTTTTTTCTCATTATAATATTATTTTCTTTGCTTTTTTTAAAAAGCTTCGCTTATTTTTGTGATTCATATTCTTTATCTTAAATACTCTTAAAAATAGAATATTTTATATATAACAAAAAAAATCTAGGTTTTATGAAAGCAAAAATAAAAAGAGGACAGGCGGCTGCAGGAACAGCCGTATTACTGGCAATCATTGCCGGCTTATTAGTGATGTTTGTTATTCTTATTGCTCCAGCTGAGAGAGCCGAATTGTTAGGTGAAGAGTTAGACACTGTTGATACAGATTCTAGTGATGAACTTGAAGAAGCAAAATTAGAGGATAATATCTTAACTGTTTCTCCTGGTAGAATTGATTATTTTTCACAAAAAGAGATTGAACATTCTTTACCCGTAGTAAATATTTTCACAAAAACAGAAAGTAAAATTATTGCGGAAAAAAATATTGTTTATGCTAAGCGGGCAGTATTTACCGACCAAACAGCAAATTTTAAATTTCCAATTTCTGATTTAACCCATACTGAGGGTTTAATTTTAAGTTTTAATGTTAAAGAAACTAACGGAAGGTTAATGATCAGTTTAAACGGCGAATCAGTATTTGATTCTGAAATTACTGGTCAAGTTACCCCTATCAACTTACCAAAAAATCAATTACAAAATGATAATGAACTGGTTTTTAGTGTTTCTTCTCCAGGAGTCGCATTTTGGAAAACTCATGAAATTTCTTTAGAAAATGTTAGGGTGGTTGGAGAAGTTACCAGTGTAGAATCTCAGTCTTCCAAAAATATGTTTCTAGTTTCTGAAACAGAAAAAAGTAATCTTGAAAAGGTTGTCCTTAAATTTCAACCTACTTGTAAATTTAACGATGTTGGAAAGTTGGCTATTGTTGTTAACGGGCAAGAAATTTATTCTTCAGTACCAGACTGTGATTTAGCTTTTGTTCCTATTGAATTTTCACCTGACTTATTGTTTCAAGGAGAAAATCAGGTAATTTTCATGACTGAAAGAGGAACGTACTTACTTTCACATATCATCATTGAATCAAAACTTAAAGATATTGAATTTCCTACATATTATTTCGAACTATCTTACGAGGAATATCAGGAAATTAATAATGAAGATTTAAGAGTTCGTTTAAAGATGGATTTTGTTGATGTAGTTACTAGCAAATATGGGAACATAGTTTTCAATGGTCATGTGCGACATTTTGATACTAAAGAACTTTCTTATCTCTTAGATTTAAGTGATGATGTTGTACAGGGAAACAACGCTTTAAAAGTTAAACCGAAGAAAACTTTAGAAATAAGAGAAATCAAAGTTGATTTGGTTAAATAGAATATAAAAATTATTATTAATTTTTTTTGTTAAAAAAGAGGTGAAGATGAGTAAACTTTCCGGATTTATGGGCGCATTAAAGGGTAGTGGTGCTGCAAAAAAAGGATTAGGTATTGCGGGTGGCGCTTTAGGAAAAGCTGCCGGCGGTGTTGGTTCTGCAGTTAGTGCAGGTGGTTCAGCGATAAGTGGAGCTGGTTTTGCTGCTGGTGCTACGGCAGTAAGAGAAACTACTGGCGCTTTAAGAACAGTAAGTTTTTTAATGATTATTTTAGGAGTTATCCATTACGTTTTAAGGGTAATGGGAATTTCTGGAGTTACTACTGTTCTTTCTTTACTATTATTTATTTTAGCAGGTTATGCTCTCTCTAATAAATTAGATACTGATCGTTGGGCGGTTTTTGTTCCAATGATAATTTTCTTTGTATGGTGGTATGTTTTTGGTTCTAGTGCAGAACCAACTTTTCTAATGTACTATGGAACTTTTAGTGCTTTATTTTACATTGTTCCCTTAATCTTTAGTAAAGGTAAATCTATTAAACCTGAACTTTATGGGCTTTTACCTGTATTTTTTTTATTTATGGATATTGGGTTAGTTTCTTTTATCGCAAAAGAGTTTGGATTAACTAGCACGCCATTTCTAAAAAATTTAGTTTTGTTTATGCCTTGGTGGGCTTTTTTTGGTTTGATGACTTTACCAACAAAGAAAGAAGGTGCTGGTGCTTTCTTGATCAACACTGCTAAAATTGTTGGCATTTTGTACATCATTTTTACAATTCTTATTCCTTCAGTGCCTACTGTGGCTTATGCTCAGGAAGGAGTTCTTCCAACCATGACTGAGTTTGAACAAACACAAGCAGACGCCCGGAAAGAATTAGGAAAAAGTAGTTCTAATCCTGCAGTTTTAAATTGGAAATGTTTTATTGAAGGAAGATACACTGATTTACCTGTCTGTGTTGAAGAAAAGAAAGAGAAAGCGGAAATAGAGTACATCTGTGAACATGAAGAAAGATATAGGCCTGGAACAACTTCTTTTAAGAAATGTATCAGTAAACAAACAGAGGAACGAAATAAGGGCGTTACTCAAGTTTCGGGCAGTTTTGATCCAACAATAAAAATGCCAACAAAAGCAGAATTAATTATTAGTGATTATTTTCCGAAAAAAACATTTCAAGTAGGAAAAACTACTACTACTAAATTTCCGATTGAACTAGAAATAAAAAATCCTCGTAAACAAAAAGACATAGAAGTTATTATTGAATGTAATTTTGTTAATAACAGAAAACGAGGTGATGATTATCTTGGAAAAGTTAGTGGTGGTAATATAGATGAAGCAGTTCTTGCAATTAATGGTGAATTAGAAATTAGTCGAACATTCCTTTGTGAACCTGACTTGGCAGATGGAAAATACCTTAACGGAAGTTATGAAATAAATTATAATGCTACTTTTACTAATTTAGTCACAAAATCAAGATTACAACGAGCATTTATTGGTGATAAAGATGAAGTTTGGAAAAAAGAATGGATCCCAAAAATTATGAGTGCCCATTTCTCTGGAAGTAATGCACAATCTCAAGCTCCGGCAGATTTTGCAAGAATGAACTTTGCTTTTGGGAATCCGATTGAAAAACCCCTTATTGAAAGTTCAATGGGGATGTTATTATCTTCCAACATTGAAAATATTGGTTCTGGAACAATTTTAGAAGTTAGTAGTTACAAGATTGATTTAACCGGGGACGAACCTGCAGATAAATTGGGTGTAGACAGTGAAGATATTAAATGTGTTGAAAGTACTACTCCCGTAAAAGGTGGCCAGAAATATAATAAAATAATCTATTTGCCTACCTGCGTAATTAAAACAGTTCCAGATAATTTTAAAAATCCCATTGATTACATCTTCAAAGAGTATGAAGCAGAAATAAAGTATAATTATCAAATTAATAAAAAAGTTAATATGGAAGTTGTGGTGGTTGAAGAATGAGACAAAGAAGAAATTTAAACCTGCTTTTCTTAATTATTATTCTTGTTCTTCTTGTAGGTTGTAATAAAACTCCAGAAAAAGTAAGCCAATATAACTTTAAACAGGGGGTGGCAGAAATGAGGATAGATTTTCTTGACCGCGCACCACCTGAAGAGATATATCCCAATTCGGATTTTAAAATGGTTGTTGAGCTTGATAACCAGATGGCTTATGATGCAACAACAATAAACGTTAACTTTGTTGGTTTGAACAGAAAATATTTTGATGTTTCTCCCCCAGATACCGGGAATCCTCAACAGTCACTTAATGTTTTGAAAGGGAGAAGCATTTTGTTTCCTGATGGAACTAAAGAGTTTTTTCCATTCGATGGTCATTCTGGAAATCTTTTTCAAAATGCAGAAGAATATTTTGCAAATTACTTTTTAACTTTATCTTACTTTTCAAAAATAGAATTTGCTGATACTATCTGTATTAATCCTAACATTTACGATATTTATGATTCTGGTTGCAAGTTTGATGATGTGAAAAGTTATTCTGGTCAGGGTGCACCTTTAGCTGTTGACGAAATTGAAGAAATAATTTTACCTGGTAGCAATCCGGGAATAGAATTTAGGGTGCGTTTAAAAAATAAAGGCCGAGGAAAAGTTAAGATGATTAATTTAGACACTGCTAAACTTGGTAGTGAACTATTAGATTGTCGGTTTCAAAACACAATTGACGATTTAAAAACTATTGAACTTAAAAAAGAGAAACAGGAAGCGATCTTAGTTTGTAGTAAAGCGTTAAAAGAGCAGCAATCTTATACAACAACGTTATTGTTTGACTTTAGCTATGAATATGAACTGGAAAAGAAAGAAAAATTAAAATTAATTAAATAATTTCTGAGGGGGAATTGATGAAAATTGGAATAATATTTATAGTACTTTTAATCAGTATTAGTTCTGTTAGTGCTAGTGATGTTTTCTTTTCTCCAGAAATGGTTTATCAAGATAAGTTTAATCTTCAACAATTATCTTTACCAGGAGTTTTTTTCTCATCTCCTTTTTTGGAACTAAAACAACCCTTGGTTGTAAAGGAATCAGTTCTCGCTAAAGAACAGTTAAAAAAAGTTAATGATAATCTTGTTAAATTAGATTTCATTAGGCTTGATTTAATAGAACCTGGTGCTAAAGAAATTATAATTAGTGAAGATATTTTTCGGTTTGAAACTGTTACCATTAATGTTGGCCAGGAAATTGTTTGGAAGAATGGACAAGAAAGACTACCCGCTTTAATTAACGGAGTGCGAGAAATTTCTGCAATGAAAAGTGGCCATCTTCAATTTGGAGAAAGTTTTTCCTGGAAATTTAATAAAGTTGGAGAATATACTTATGTTGATTCAGTTGTTATTGGGAGAATTGGAAAGATTGTTGTAAATCCATAACTATTTTAAACTATTACGTATTCCTGTTAATCTATGAAAATCGCAATTTTAGGTGGAGGAAGTTGGGGTACGGCATTAGCTGTACACTTAGCTAGAAATAATAATGACATTAAAGTTTGGGAATTCTTTGAAGAGCAAGCTCAAGAAATGCAAGAAAAAAGAATTTGTAAGTTACTTCCAGAAGTGAAGTTACCGGAAAATATTTTTGTTTCTCATCAAATGAAAGATGTTTTGGTTGATTTCGAATTATTATTACTGGTTGTCCCTTCAAACCATGTTGAGAAAACGATTGAAGAAGCTAAAGAATTTATTGAAAATCAAGCAGTTGTAATCTGTTCAAAAGGCTTTGGGCCAGATTTAAAGTTTTTAACAGATCTTGTTAAAGAAAGAGTTTCTGGAGAAGTTTATTGTTTATATGGTCCTACGCATGCAGAAGAGGTTTGTAAAGAAATGTATTCTGGAATTGTTCTTGCTGGCGGAAAAGGTAAAGAAGATATTCAGAAAGTATTTGTTTCTGATAATCTTAAAATAGATTTAACTGACGATTTAATTGGGGTCCAAGTTGCTGCAGCTTTGAAAAATATTCTTGCTGTGTTTGTGGGCGTTTTAGACGGAATGGGTTTAGGAGATAACGCTAAAGCTTACATTATGACTCGTGGTTTAGAGGAAATTAAAAATGTTGGTGTTGCTCTTGGTGCGGAAGAAGAAACTTTCTATGGTTTGGCAGGAATTGGTGACATGATTGTAACTGCTACTAGTCCACATTCTAGAAATCGTTCTGTCGGTGTAGAAGTTGGTAAAGGAAGAAAGTTGCAAACAGTAATTGATGAAATGCCAATGGTTGCAGAGGGAGTTACGACACTTAAAGAAGCAATTGGTTTAAAAGAAAAAACAGGATTAGAATTACCTTTGATAACTGGATTGTATGAAATTTTATTTGATGGAAAAGATCCGAAGGAAGTGCTGAAGGGGATTTAACTATTCATATTCCTTCAAAGCTTCTTTTAATTTCTTTTCATCAAAGCCGACAACAACTG
>CAZQLW010000007.1:0-13737 GCA_964594395.1 uncultured Methanosarcinales archaeon
TATCTTCGAATTTATGATGAAGGTCAGAAGAATAAATAATAATTCTTAAAATGGCATTTAAATCTACTATTTGCACTTTAATTTCTCCGTTTATTCTTATCGCTTGTTCTGCTGATAATCAGAAGATGGAAGATTATCTAAAAGATCCTCACGTTACTATTAATGGCAGTTCTTATCAATTAGTTTATGATGATGGCGAACTAGCTGCTTTGAAACAGGAAACTAATGGTACCATTCTGGAATGTTTTTATCTTCCTGAGAAGAAAGATTTATGTACTGGATTTCTAAAAAAATATCAATTGACTAACCAAGAAATGGAAGCGGTTAAAGAAGCTCATGAAAAAGAACAAATTATAGCTTATTTACTTGCAAACCAAGAATAAAAATGAATTTAGATCCTAACGAAAACGAGTATATTGGAAGATTAAAAGATTTAATGGAAGATTATTATATCTCTTTTGGCGGTAAAAATCTTTACAAGGAGTTTGTTAAAGATTTAAAGCTAAATTTTGAAGAAAAAACAATATTGAAAACACATTTCTTTCACCCTTTAGATTTGGACCTTTCTCGTTTAAATGAACCAAGTAAAGGACATTTAGAAAATTTGTTACATAAGTATTGTCGTTTAGAATTAGAAGGAGAAGTAGAAGTAAGAAGGCAAACTAAAGAATTATACTAAAACGGATTAGAAATCACAAACTTATTAATCCGTTTTAGATAATACTCAACATTATAGTTACGAAAAATAAAATTGGTCGAGTATATACCAAAACTAATTTAAACCACAACTCTTTTTCTCAAGATATGACAAATTATAAACAAGTAATTTTAGTTAGACAAGATCTTAAATTACCGAAAGGGAAATTAGCTGCACAAGCTGCACATGCTTCCGTTGATGCCGTTCTAAAATCTGATTCTAAATTGGTTAAAGTTTGGCGAGAAGAAGGTATGGCCAAGATTGTAGTTAAAGTTAAAGATGAAAAAGAACTAATCAAATACTTCCAGTTTGCAAAAGATAATGATGTTACGGCTTCTTTAATCACTGATGCCGGTAGAACTGTTATCGCTCCGGGTACAAAAACTTGTGTGGGAATCGGTCCGGATGATGAAGAAAAAATTGACCAGATTACCAGTGAATTAAGTTTGCTTTAAACCATTTAGCTTCTTCTGGAATAACATTTTTTTGTATACTACCTGCAATAGGCGCATTTTGTGAGTAGGGCACGGCACCCGAGATTTTTGTTCATAAACCCACAAAAATGTGCCTCTTTTGGCGCTACTCACAAAATCCACGCGCCGGCACGTAGTATACAAATTTATTCTTTTCCGGATGAAGTTAAACCAATCCAAAAACTTTATAAATAGACCTTATTCTTAGACTTTAAGATGAAACTTCCTAAGACTGGTAAGAGATTATGTAAGACTTGTAAAAAGCATACAACTCATAAAGTATCTCAAACTAAAAGAAAAACTGCTAGTCCATTAACTAAAGGTTCAAAAGTTAGAGCTAAGAAGAGAGGACAGGCTAGGGGAATTGGCGGTCATGGTAAATATTCAAGACCGGCAGTAACTAAGTTTAAACGGACAGGAGCAAAAAACACTAAAAAAACCGATTTGCGTTATGCTTGTTCAGTTTGTAAAAAAATTAGTTGTCAATCTTCAGGGATAAGAGCTAAAAAGGTGGAATTCGTATAAAATGGTAGAAAATCAAGGTCCTAAAAGTAAATTTATCAAAGTAAGATGTTCTAAATGTAAGAATGAACAAATTATTTTTGGTAATGCAAGTACTTTAGTAGAATGTTTAGTTTGTAAAAAGGAATTAGCTTACCCTACTGGTGGTAAAGCTAAGATTGCTGCTAGAGTTTTAGAAGTTCTGGAATAATTATTAGCTTAGTTAATTCTAATATTTTTTTCACAGCAAACATTTATAAATACACTCTTTTCTTAAGTATCTATGTTTTACAAACGTTCAGGATTACCAGATATAGACGAGATTGTTCTATGCAAAGTTACAAGAATTTTTCCTAATTCCGTTTTTGTTGATTTGGTTGAGTATAACGATTCCGGGATGGTTCACATTTCAGAAGTATCTCCCGGTAGAATTAGAAACCTTCGTGATTATGTTTCTATTGGAAGACAAATTGTTTGCAAAGTTTTACGGATTGATCGAGAAAAAGGACACATTGATTTATCTTTAAGAAGAGTAAATTCTCACCAACGTCAAGAAAAGTTGGAAGAAGTTAAATCGGAAATGAAAGCTGAAAGTATAGTGAAAACTGTTGCTAAGCGGTTAGATAAAAAAACTTTAGAAGTTTATAATATTTTAAGTGAAAAAATCTTTGAAGAGTATTCTCACCTTTATTTATGTTTTAAAGATGTTGTTACTGATGATGTTAATCTTGTTAAGTTAGGTATTGATAAATCAATCGCCCAAGAATTAACAAAAATTATCCTTGACAAGTTCAAACCCGAAAAGATTAGAATTGAAGGGGAAGTTAAACTTAAAACTTATTCTTCTGAAGGTGTTGAAAATATTAAAAAAACCCTTCAAGGTATTGAAAAAATTTCTCCAACGATTAAATTATCTTATTTAGGTGCTGGCAGGTACAAATTAATTATTGAAGATGTCGATTATAAACCAGCAGAGAAAAATATTAAACTAATTGAAGCTCTTGTTGAAAAGTTTAATGATAAAATCTCTGAAGCAAGTTTTGAAAGAGAGAAAGATTAAAAAGATGGCTAAACATATTCATAAATGTATCTCTTGTAACAATTATACACTTTCTGAAAAATGTAAATGTGGGAATAAAGCTATTATCCCGAGACCGCCAAAGTTTTCTTTAGATGACAAATATGCAAGCTTGAAAAGGAAAGTTAGAAAAGAAGAACTTAAAAAAAAATGTTTAGTTTAATTTTCATTCCATTCCATTCCATTCCATTTTAATACATAACATTTATTAATAATCTCAACTTTACCTAGAGTGGTGATGCCAAGATGTCTTTAAAAATTGAACTTCTTAACAAAATTCCTAAACCGCTCAAAGAAGAACCGCAATTACATGCTTTGCTTGACCATATTAAGCAGAACAATATTGAAACTAAGGAACATTTAGCAGATTATCTCAATAAAGAGATTCAAATTGTTGAACGATGGTTAAATGATAATAAAAATCAAGGTACAAAGAACATGAAAACTATCCGTAATAAAGTTGTTCATTTAGACTTGTTAAAAAAATGTTTTAATATCACTCAGGAGTTCTTATTTTAATGAAAGAAAAAAATATTTGGTCATTTGATTGGACAAAGATTCATTATTGTTATCATCAAGGTAGTAATGACCACACTTTAGTATTTTTACACGGCGTTGGTGGGAATTGGACTGTTTGGAAAAAAGAAATTGATTATTTTCAAAAAAAAGGTTATTCTACTCTTGCTTTAGATTTACGTGGTCACGGAATGTCTGGGGCGCCTAAAAAATTTAAAAAATATCAGTTGTACCGTTTTTCAATGGATGTTTCTCGAATTCTTAAAAAAGAAAAAATTAAAATTTTTTCTTTAGTGGGACATAGTTTAGGTGGGGCAATAATAATTAATTATTGTATGCGTTACAAAAAGAAGCTACCACATTCTTTAGTTTTAATAGAATCTGCAAGTACTTACCCTTTTGAACATGACCGTTTATTAAACCGTAGTCCTTATGTTTCCCATTTCTTACGTTTTATTGCTGAACATAAACTAACTAAAAGGAATCATTTTTTCCACTTGAAAGATATTGATTTGTCTTCTGACGGAATTAAAGAAAATATTCATTTGATTTCTCATTTATTACACTTGACCCCTCTAAGAAGTATAGTGAGGTCTTTAGATAATTTAGAGAGGTACGTTTTCAAAAATCAAAAAAAGATTGATTATACTTTAAAACATTTTAATGGACCAATCTTGGTTATTGGTGGTGGTAAAGATCAAGTTGTCCCTCCAAAGTATTCTAGAATAATCAAAAACCTTAACAAAAAAGCGCATTTAAAAATATTAAGGGGGGCACACCATTTAGCGATTGTTGATGATGCCGAGAAAGTTAACCACACCATGTTCGATTTTTTTTCTCACCAACTTAAAAAATAGTTGTTAGATAGAAAGTAACTATTCCTAAAATAATTCCGCCAGTAAGGTCGGCCCAATCATGTTTCTTAAGATGTACTCGAGAATACATTGTAATTAAAGCTACGAAAATAAAAAAAATAGTAGTATAAATCTGGTTTAAATGAAAACTTAAAATTAAAGCGAGAAAAACAATTCTGGCAGTATGTAAACTAGGAAATGAAGATGCTTCAAGTTTTCCAATAAAATTAGTATAATTTTCTTTTCTTGGTCTGTTCTTAAAATAAAACGTTCTAATAGCAACAACACTTCCTAAAGTAAATATTAATCCAAAAAGTAGTTTGTAGAACAGGGTATATTCTCGCAATATTAAAACTAATAATAAAATTAAGCTAGTGATCGAAAAACTGCCTAATGAAGTTATATCTCTAAAATGATAATTTTTAAGAATCATTTTTTTGATTTTTTTAATCATTTTTTTAACTTTTAATTTTTTTATTTGTTAAGAATATAAATGTTTTTAATTTTTGAATCATCTTTCTTAAATATTTTTTGATCATGATGGTATAAATTGATTTTTGGTTTTAATGTTTTATTTTTTGTAATTGATTCTTTAAAGTCGGGATTAACTTTTAATAAATGGGTTAAAATTTTATTTAGATACTTATTTTTTAGTTTATAATTTGGTTTATATTGTTCTTTCAATTCTATATGGACATGAAATTCAATGTTATGGTCCTTATTATGTTTTTTCTCCATTTTAAAACGGCTAGTCTTCTTTTCTAATTCTTTATCAGTTAAAAATGCGGCCTCAATTTGGTCCGGGAAGACGTTAGCTCCATCAAAACTTAATGTCCCGTCACTTCTTCCAAAAATACAAAGGAAAGGAAGTTTGAGAATTTTTTTAATTTCTTCATCAGTAGCAGAAAAATTTTTAAGATATTTTGGTTCGTGTTTTTTGATTATCTTTAACATTTCTTTAAATGAAAGTTTTCTTCCTTCATCGTGTAAGTTGTACTTTATTTTGGGTGAAATTGCATCTTTATCAAGGACGGTGATTTCAAATTCCTTCTTATTTCCAGGCCCGTCAATTTCTCGGATATAGTGCATTGTTGGATTATATTGGAAAATCATCGGTAAATCTTCATGGCCGAAAAGTTCTTTTTTCAATTCGTTATTTTTGGCGACCAATTCTCTAATGAAAAAACTGAAAGGGGTTTCAAACCCAACTCCAATATCAATGTCTGATGCTCCGTATGAAGAAACAACTTTTGCTCCTTTTTTTAATTTATTTTTAATGTAATGGACCCATTCCAAAGTTACTCCCTCTCCACCAGTAACTAGATCAATTTTGTAATTTTTCCATTTGATTTTTTTTGCGTAATCATCAATTAAATTTTTTATAAAAGGTGGATACCCGCTAATCAAATAGTTTCTTTTGTTGCCAAACATTTTTAGTGTTTTAACAACATCTTCTGGATCTGTAGCAGTATTTTTAACTAAAGCTAATCGTTCCATCGCGACACAAAATTTAATCCCTGTTGCCCATGGTCCGGTTGACCAAGCACTAAGGACCATAAAATCTTTTTTATCTCCTTCAAATACATAATTAAATTCAAACTGGATTGCTTTAAACAAGTGAGTTTCTTCACTAAAAGAATGGACCCAGTTTGTTGCTACTCCTGATGTGCCACCGCTTTCATCAACGTTACCTAATTTTGGCAGATGTCCTTCCCGGCAACGTTTTTCAAACGAATATTTTTTAATATAATTTTTTTTATCTGTGGCGGGGATTAATTTGTTGAATTTATTGATAGAATTAATTTTGTTTACGTTGATTCTTTTCTTGTTTATGAAAGAAGCGTATGCTGGCGTATCATTTACTGTTTTTTTAAAAATTGCTAAAGCTTTCTTTTTAGAAATTTCTTCAAGAACATCAGGGTTGGTTTTTGTAATGAACATTTTTGTCCTTTCATAATTTGCTAATAAGAAATCTTCAAATCTTTGTAAAACTTTTACAGGTGTAAATTTAGTTATTGTTTTTAGCATCTTTCTTTTTTAATAGGGGTATTATTTTTGTGTTTATTAAGCTTTTCTTTGGTAATCATACTTTCACTGGGTTCTAATTATATACTCAAACACATAAATACTTTTAAATGGAAACTATTTAGTAGTAGTGAATATAGCCCTCTGTGGTTATTAATGGTGAATAATATGACAGACGATTATGAATTGGAGAATGATGGACCTAAAACATATCACATTGATGAAGAAACTTTAGATGTTATTAATGAAGATTTAAGTTATCGTGGGATTGAAAAAATTGTTCTTTTAGTTGAAGACGATGACAAACAAAGAGAAAATATTCGAGATATTGCTACAAGATATTTTTCTGATGATTCGACTACTAGTTTATGTGTTGCTAGTAATGTTAATGAAGCTGAAGTACATTTAAATAAATATAAAGAGTTTTCTCCAGAAGCTTTAATGTATGGTGTCTTGGATTATAATATGGGTGACAGTGAACCCGGACAAAGAAGACCAACTGAAGCTTTATTCCGTGCTAGTGAGGTTTTTAATCATTACCTTAATAATGGTGGGGTTTTAATTTATAATACTGGTTTTCCTGAACGAGTTCTAGAATCTGAAGTTATCATGAATGCACAAAGGAAATATGAAAATTTATTGATGTTATTAACAGTTAAAGATCCTAAAAAGATTAAGACTGAAACTGTTGTAAGATTTTTAAGTAATATTAAACCGGAAAAAATTCCAAGATTAAGAGAAATTTCAGGAGAATGTTCATACGATTTAGTTACTACAATTAAAAAAATTCGTGGACAAAAAAGGTAATTCTTTTTCATTAATTTCTTTTATTAATTTATATTTTTGTTCTTTCTAGGTAAATATGTACCTCTGTACCTAATTTATCTTCACATCTTTTATATCTGCATTGCCCTTTGTGCAAAAGTAGAAAATTATCTAGGTTCCTAGTACCTAAACCGCCTTTATCAGTAGTTTTACCTTTGGTTGATAATGAGCTGGGATCAACATCTCCTGTTGTAAGATATCTATTAAGTTTTTCTACTTGTTCTTCTGGTATTCCTGTTCCGTTATCTTCAATTCTTAGATAATGTTGTGGAAATAAACCACCCATTTCTGCTAAGAAAGGTAAATCTTTTTCTTCTTTTTCACTTGGGTTAATACTATACACCGTTACTTCTGTAGCTTGCGCATCAACACAATTGTAAAATAATTCTTTTAGAACATTCACTAATGTATCTTTATCTGTTGTCATAACCGGATTATAATCTAACTTCATGTTTAATTTAAATTTGGTTTTTTTATCTGTTTCGGCATTTGTTTGAGCAATTTCAAGGGCATTAGATAAAGGTACTTCATCAAACCCAATATCACCCACACTAGATATCTTATCATTAATATAACCAATAACTTCTTGGATTGTTCTTAATGAATAAAATGGTTGGAAAAGGTCAAGTTCAGAGAGAACATTTTTGTTTGCTTCTTCAAATTGCTCATTTTCTAATTTAAATTTGGAATATGCTTCGTCTAAATAAATTTCATCACCAAAGAAATCATCAAACAAATCTCCAAAATCTTCAGAGTCTTCAGATTCTATTTTGTCACTAGCTTCTTCTTTATCAATATTAATCTGGAACAACTTTTCTTCTAAACTACTTACTGTTGAAAAATCTTCTTTTTCAATTCCAAATGGTGAACTGGCGTTGACTAGATATTTTTGCCAATCTTGATTGTTTTCTGATAAAGCGTAAATTAAATGTAATTGGGATGCAATTTGGTTAACTATAATATTTTTCTCGGATTCAAACTGAGCATTTAAATAATTACGAATTGCGTGCTTATCGCTTGAGAATCTCAAACTCGAAATGTTGCTGTACAATTTTGCAATTAAATCTTGTCTTGATTGTAATTCTTCGTTAGCCCTGTCTAACTTAGCATTAGCTAATTCTAAATCTCTAGTTCTAGAACTTATTGTTTGTTCTTGTGCAAAGGCAATTTGTTTAAGTTCTTTATTTACTAACCACGGTAAAAAGTAGGTTTTACAATTTCTACCAAAACTCTTTAATGAAGATAATAAAGAATAAAAGTTTTCAACTGTCTTGAATCTGTGTGGAGAACTAGGATGGACATAATGTTCACTCCATTCGTTTCCGTCTGCTTCTGAATGGCCCCGATCTAAATAAAGATTTGGTTGGTTGTAAAGCTTTTGAAATGTAGTCGTAAATGAACAATGGGTATAATGATCATCTCTTTTAAGCAACATCTCCAAAGCTTCTTTTCCAATCAATTGTTCAGTTCTTTGTTGTGCTTCAGGTAATGTTTTCTTTTTAATTACATAAGAATTTCTGCTTCTTTCTAATTCTTCTACTTTAATTTCATTTACTTTACTCCAGTTCTTAAATTGTTTATTCATCTCTTTAATTGTTAATTTTAAAGGGATTCTTCTTGCAACAGCAATTTGTTTATCGCTATGGTCCTGAAAAGTAATATCAGCAACATTTTCCCAGAACGGTTCCATTTCCATATTTAGTTGCTGCTGACAATGGGCGGCAAAAGCATGATATAAGTTGTAATCTACCCAGTTATGTTGATCACTAAGAAGGTCTTGCATTTGTTCTTGATCTGCATCAAATCGTTCGCAAAAACTATCAACAATTGAACTTTTTTCAGTTCCCTTATTTTCAGCAATTTTAAGCATAGAATGAATGTATTTTACAGTTACATCATCATGTTCGTAAGATAACGTTTTAGGAGAATGAAACGTACTTTTAACCTGATCAAACGCTTCTAGAATCTGTTCTAAATTATCTTTTTGTTCTTCCGTTGATCTATCTTCTGACATAAAAGATAATTTCTAATCTATCATTTATAAATATTATTATACTTAACTATCTAATAGTAATGAAAATAGAAATAAAAATAATGATAAATATTTTATCTTAAATTTAAATCGAGTAAATCCCCACTAATACCAACTCCTTTAGCAATTCCATTTAAGTCTAAATTTGTACCATCTTCGCGATTAATAGCAATCTGACCGTTAAAATAGTGAATTTGTATTTTTTCGTTATCAAGATTATAAGTTAATTTATCACCAACATTTAATTCTCCTTCTCCATCATCTAATTCTAAATCTTGAAGTTCAATTTCGTCAATTTTTAAATATTTATAATTAAGATTTTCAAACGATAATTCAATTTCTCCTAATGAAGAAAGGGCAATATCATTAACTTCAATTCGTCTTGCTGTTCCTGTAACTGAAGCACCATATTCGTTGAGGTTAATTTCTCCAATTAAGCCTTTAATTTTAAGATTGACATCTTTCAAATTGTTTAATTCTAGTTTATCATTGTTAATGTTAATGTTAGTAGTTAAATCTTCGAATCTTAAACTCATTTCTTCTATTCTGGCTTCTTTTTTAATACTTGGTATTTGGTTGAAATTTAATGTAAAATCTATTTGATTAATATCAAGCGCTTCTTTAAAAATATCTTCTTCTTCATCATTCATAACTAATTCTTCTTGCTCTTCACTTGTAGAAAAAAACTTTTCTGGATCAAACGTATCTCCATCTTCAAGTATTGCATTCTCTGTTGTTCCTACAACTGCGCTACTTAGTTTAGAAGTGCCATCGCTATTCATTAACAAGAAAATGAATATCCCTCCAATGACTAAAGTTATTAAAACAATGTAAAAACGTAAGCTGTGATGTACTGAACGTGGTTGATTTAACATATTATTTCACCTCAATTTTTAATGTATTATTATATAATGTTATTTGTTTAATAAACTTTTTGGTTATTGAAAATTATCTTAGCACAATAGTTATTATTCTCTTTTTCTTTCAGGGTGTTTACTATATTCAATTTGTTCTTCGATGATTTCAATAATTGCATGAGGATTATTAACATCTTTAATCTCAAAATTAGAACCGCCCATTACAATTGAAATGGTTCCAAAATTTAATAATCTTTGAATTCTATTTTGTTTAATGTTTATATCTGGAACGAAACCAAGAGGGTGAAAATAAATGTTTTTCCTATCTTGTTTAACGATTCCATCAACCGTAACTAGTTTATCTTGCATAATATCATATTTTAACATTAATCTGGAAAATTCAACTGAAACAATAGAAAACAGTCCAAATCCTAGGATTGATTTATTTATTATTGGTTTAAGATGGATTCCGTTAAAATAAATAACTAGTAAAAATATTAATAAAAAACTTCCGCAAACATATTCTAATAAGAAAGCTTTCCTTGACCTTTTGAAACTGTAAAGTATTTTATTTGACTCTTTTTCTGTTTCTTTTTTTTTCTTTTTTTTAATCCCTTTTTTGGTCATAAAGTTGTTATACTGAAAAGGTTTATATATTTTGTTGTGCTTTTTGGCTTAATGCAGAAAATTGCTATGCAATTTTTGTCTGTTAAAAACCAGAGGTTTTAAACATGCCCGAATTACCAGAAGTTGAAACAATAGTTGAACAGTTAAAACGGAAGTTAGTTAGTAAAAAAATTAGTTCTTTAGAAATAATTACTAAAAAGATGGTTGACCGTAAAGTTAAAAGTCTTATTGGTAAGAAAGTGGTGACGGTTTGGCGAAGAGCAAAATCTATCATCATTGAACTTTCTGGCAAGAATTTTTTATTAGTTCATTTACGGATGACTGGCCATTTTCATCATATTCCTAAAGGGAAGAAGTTGGAAAAAGAGTTTGAAAGGTTTGTTGTTGCTAAATTTTATTTAAGTGATGGTTCTTTTTTGACTCATAATTCTGTTAGAAAGTTTGGTTCAATAAAATTGTTAAATTCTGGACAGTTAAAATTAGAGTTATCTAAACTTGGCCCGGAACCGTTGGAAATTAGTTTTAAAGAATTTAATGAAATTATTGGTAAAAAGAAAGGAAACATAAAAACAACAATCATGGACCAGAAAGTAATTGTTGGCATTGGTAACATCTATGCTCAGGAAGCACTTTATTGGGCAGGAATTGATCCTCGGCGGAAATGTGGTGGTTTATCCCCGGCAGAGATTAAAAAACTTTATAATCAAATTAGAAGGATTTTAAAATTAGCAATCAAAAAACAGGGAACAAGTATTGATAATTATACCCACATTGAAGGAAGTGGTGGGTTTCAGAACTATCTGGCTGTTTATCAAAGCAAAAAATGTCCGAAGAAACATTTATTAAAGAAAATTCATTTAGGTGGTAGAGGGACGTATTATTGTCCTAAGTGTCAAAGGTAACCCAGAATGTTAAAAAAGATTTTAAAAAAATTAAAAAGGAAAGAAAAAAAGAAGTACCCTAACAGATTTCTTAAACATTATTATCTTCATCAAGACAAATTGAACAAGGAAAGGCGTGGTAGTTATTCTGAAAGAAAAAAAGCGGGTATTTGTGTTCGTTGTAAGGAGAAAGCTGTTCCCAGCATAATTTTTTGTAAATATCATCAGAAGTTGCAGAAAGGGTATAATAAAAAGGCGAGAAGTGAGAAATAATTAATCTTACTTTTTTTATTAGTTTGTTGATTACATAAATTTTATAAATCATTTAATTTTTGGGTTTGGTATGGTAAATGAAAAAAAAACATTATTAAATTGTTTATGTGATTTTAACTCTGACAACGGTTCATATTCTATCAGTGCACGTATGACCAGTGATTTTGAAAATGTTGGCGATTTAAAAGAAGTACATTTAGGTATTTATGTTGATAATTGTCAAGTTGCTCCAAAAACATTACTTTTTACAAAGAAAGATGGTTCTTATGACACTAATGGTTCTATTAATATTCTTCCTAATGAAGGTTTTGAAGATGCAGTCGAAAATGTTGAAGTAGTCTTAAATGTCAGAAATGATTCAGTAAATAGAACCTATCTTGATTTAACAGATTTACAAGATTTGTTACCTAAATAAATCTTTGATTTTTCCGAAATGAAAAACTTTTTCATCGCCAACGACAAACACTTCGAATTTAGAAATGTCTGTTAAGAACGGGCTTAATAACTTATCTTCAAGAACATTTGTTCCTTCCAATAGGGGATTGAAACTAGGCACAACAATTAGTTCTTTTCTTTTATATTTTCCTTTCAGGAAACATTTGTATTTTTCTGTTTTAGATTTGTCTTGTAAAGAGATTGCTGGATGTTCATGGCCAATAATGATTGTTTTTATGTTTTTGTTTATCTTTTTAATCTTGTCTCCATGCGTTATTAAAATATCGTCTGTTTCAAATTCTTCAACAACATTAATATTTTTTTGGTTAGCAATTGTTTTTAGGAAATTATCGTGGTTACCTTTGATGAATATTAATTCTTGACAATTTTGTTTTAAGAAATCAATTAGTTTTAGAGTATCATTCCATTCTTGTTTCAAGTTTTTACCAAAATTATGTTTCAGATCACCATTGATAATAATTGTTTTTGGTGATAATCTTTTTAGAACGTTTTTTAGTTGTTCAATAATTTTTTTAATATGAAATTTTGGAACAAATATTCCTTTATAGTGTAGTGATTCTTCATAACCCAGATGGAAATCGCTAATTACTAAAATCTGTTTATTTTTTATCCATAACGAAAGGTTTACTATTTCGATGTTGTCTGAAATGTGCATGAAGCTCATATTATTAAGAAATATTTATAAATTAACTGCTTATTTAATTGAATTGTGCCCCTGTGGCTTAGTCCGGTTAGAGCAGTCGGCTGTTATCAAAACTATTCGTTTTGGAACTTTCAAAACAAGTTTTGCAAGTAACCGACGGATCAAGAGTTCGAATCTCTTCGGGGGCGCTCTTTTTTATTTTTTTAATTAAACATCTTTTTAATGTATTCAACTTCTTCCTGAAGGTAGTTTAAATCTTTAACAAAAATTTCTTCTTCAATAACAATAGGTACGTTTACTTTTTTTATTGGTTCAATTGAGGAAAGGAAATTATTAGTAACTTTTCTTAACGATTGATGGTCTCTTTTTCTATAAGTACCACTAAGATGAAATTGAGTTATTTTATCACCAAAAGCGTCAATTAGTTTCTGAGTTTCATCTTTTGACCAAAGGTAAGCATGAGCAACATCTAAACATAAACCTATGTTTGGATATTCTTGAAATATTTTTTGTAGTTTGGCTATTGGTACCTTTTTTCTTTTAGGTAAATTTTCTGTAGATACTTTGAACGGATATTTAGCCAATATTTCTGGTGCAGGCAAATCTAAAGGGTGAATAATAACATCTTTAGCGTTAACTTGTTGATACAATTTTGAAATAATTTCACATTGTTTAATTATTTCTTGATCATTTTTTGCTTTTCTTTTCAATTGAAATGGCGCATGAATAGTTACGTACTCTAACGACTTTAACCAATTCACATCATCTTCTGATAATTTAAAATTGTACAATTCCTCTTTTGAAGAAAAAGTTAATTCTATTCCATCAATGTCTAAATTCCGAGCATATTGAATTAAATCTGCTCGATTTTTTGATTCTTCCCATCTCCAGATGTTACCTAGTGCAAAACTAATAATTCTTCTTTTCATTTTTTTAATCCTATTTTGTATATTTTCTCAGCAATCTTCTCCATCAATAATCTTTACAAAGATTATCATT
>CAZQLW010000007.1:13747-33775 GCA_964594395.1 uncultured Methanosarcinales archaeon
TGCGACATGCGTTCGTTTTACTCACTTAGTCCCACTCGATAAATCTTTTCTGCAATCTTCTCCATCAATTCTGTATCTGTACACTTCTTAAACAAAATTTCGCCATGACTATGAACGATTGTTTCGCCGGTTTTGGTTTTGATAACTAAAAGGATTGGCGTTTCCATTAATATTTCAAACTTTTTTTTGATTTTAGCCAGGTCTAGTTTGCCTTTCTGTAATAGTTTAGCGGAGTAGGCAGCTTTAGTTTTACATTTAGCTAACGAAAATTTTATCATAGTTCGGAAAAGTTCGTTTTTATTATAAAATCTTCTTTTTTCATTTGTGTTTTCTAGTAGTTTTACAACCTGTTTACATTCAGTTGGAAAAAGAATGGTTAGAAATTCGGGGTCGAATTTCTTCAACTTAACCTTAAAAAAACGAAGCTTTTATATATTAAAATCAATTCATTAGGAATATATTAAAAGAGGTGAATTTAAATGGCAAAAAGAAAATCTAGTTCATTGGTTAAAAGGGAAAAGATGGAACTCCATCGAATGGCGCATTATACTTTCTTTGTAGGATTACTAATGGCTATTGTTGCAGGATTATTTAAAAGTTTTTTTAGACCAGAAGTTTTAGTAACAACTTTAGTTATTTTAGGGTTTATTGTGGGTTTGTTTAACTTAACGGCGAAAGAAACAATTCCATTTTTACTAGCAGCAATCGCCTTAATGTTAGCAGGGATAGTTAATCTGGGATTAATTCCAGGAGTTGGCTTTTACATTCGAGGAGTATTAAGTAACATTGTTGTTTTCGTGGTTCCAGGAGCAATCGTTGTGGGCATGAAAACCATTTGGAAGTTGGCCTCTGATTAAGGTTAATTTCATTTTTTTCTTATTTTTCTTTTTCTATTAAATTCTAGATAAAACTATTTTTATTCCGTAAATTATATAAACAAATTAGAGATTTCTTGCAATTGAGGGATTGAAAATTAACCAAAAAAGTTTTGAATGTCCATATTGTAAGTACAAGTTTGTTTCTTTTCTATTCTCGGGATTAAAAGGTATTTACTGCCCATACTGTCATAATCAAATCACAAAAATATAAGGTGAATAATCATATTTTTGGGATCCAAATAAAGTGCTTCACCTTTATTTTGGATAAAGATTTAAAAACAGAGAAAATTTCTTTTCAAATATGAACGAAATATTAAATTTAATTTGGATTACTTTATTACCATTTCTAGAGTTAAGGGCATCTATCCCTTACGGAGTATTTCAAACTGATTTTTCATTATTAACAATATTTTTAGTTTGCGTAACAACTAACATTATTCTAGCGCCAATAGTTTACTTTTTTTTGGATAATGTTGTCCATATTTTCTTGAAAGTTAAATTTATTGATCGAATTTATCAGAAACTAGTTATCAGAACGCAAAGGAAAGTACACAAGTACGTTGAAAAGTACGGAGTGTTAGGGTTAGCATTATTTATTGGTGTACCTTTACCCGGATCAGGAGTTTATTCTGGAGCGTTGGCAGCTTACTTGCTTGGGTTCAGAAAACGTGACTTCTTTATGGCGGCAGTAATTGGAGTTTTAATTGCCGGAGTGATCGTACTTTTAATCTCTACAGCAGGGAATACTGCTTGGAGCATTTTAATTAAGAAAGTTTAGAAAAAGCAGGTTTCTAAAGATGGCACTTTTTTTTGAAATCTTTTTTTTGGTTTGCCATAATTTTTTTGAAGTTACGACGTGGAATACTTTCATAATATTTAGAATAATTTGAACGTATAAATATCTTCCCCACAATATTTATATAGGGAAGATTTCTTTGGTTTGTTAGATGATAGAAAAAATCAAAAGTATGGTTTTGGAATTATGTAAAGGTCAAGAATGGGACTGGAAAGCACACATAGAATCAGTAGTTAAATATTCCAAATTACTAGCTAAAAAATTAAATGCTGATGAGGAAATTTGTGAAGTTTCTGCTTGGTTACATGATATTAAAAAAATTAAAGGAGAAAACGAAAAACATCATGTTAAAGGTTCTGAAGAAGCAGTAGAAATATTGCAAAAATATAATTATCCAGAAGAAAAAATTCAACAAGTAAAACATTGTATCCTGACTCATTCTTCTGATGAGAATTATATCCCAGAATCTATTGAAGCAAAAATTGTTGCCAGTGCTGATGCGTTATCTCATTTTGATAATTTACTGGCTTTAGCATATTACACTCTTGTTTTGAAAAAGGAATCTGTGGAGCAATGTAGAAAAAATTTACTTAAAAAGTATGAAAAAAGTTGGAAAAAATTATTGATCCCTGAAGCAAAAGAAATTGCTAAACCAAAATATGAAGCGATAAAAATTGTTCTCGGTGCTCAATAACCCTTATATACCTTTAAATATTTCTTTACTAAATGGAACACGAAGACCATCATGAAGATATATTTGACGATCATCAACCTTGGTATAAAGGTCCGATGAAAGTAATTTTAGGACTATTCTTGTTATTATTAATCATTTTAATGACTGTTCCTTTTTATGCAATTAAACAAAATCCCGAACCTATTTATACTCCTTCATTAGCAGAATTAAATATTCCAGAAATGACCATCCCTAAAATAAATTCCGGTAAAATTACTGCTTTTGTTTCAGTTACTCCAGAAATTAAACAAATTGCAGATAAAATTGTAACTTTATCCTGTCAAACAACACATAAAGTTTGTAATACTAAAGCCATCTTTTATTTTGTTCAAAAGAATTTTAATTATCTTAATGATCCGTTAGCTTTTGAATACTTTAAAACTCCACAGGAATCGTTCAAATCTAATTCTGGAGATTGTGATGATAGTTCAATCCTTTTATCTTCAATGTTACAATCAATCGGTTTACAGACACGGTTTGTTTTCGTTCCTGGGCATGTTTTTGTGCAAGTTAAGCTTGTTGAAGCGGTTTCTAGCTATAAAGACGAACAAGATTGGGTCAATTTAGATGCAACTTGTCAAGGTTGCAAATTTGGAGAAATTCATTACAGTTATGTTGATAATGAGAAACGTTATTCTGGTTGAAATCTGCAAACTAAACTCTTTTGTAAATCCTTCTCAGTTAAACCTAATCGTTCCATTACCAAATTATGAACAGTTTCAGGTTCTTGAGTTTCAGGACCAAGATATAAAGTATGAAAATATTCAATTGGATTTGTTCTTTTAAAAATGACACAAGTTATTATTTCTCCTAATTCTTCAGCAGCACAAAATGGATGTACTCCTTTGTATTCTCTACTTTTATTTCTTTTAAGAAGTTGTTCAAGGTTATATGCTGGAGGTCCAGACCGAGAACTTTGCATACTAACTTGGCGTGTAGAATGTTCGTATGTATACCAATCCAAAGGTTGAGATAAGTAAGCTAAATGGTCGGGTTTGTGCATATAATTTGATATTATCTATTAGTTATAAACTTTTCGATGATTTTATCACTATAAAGTAGTTTATCGATAAACTAGAATGTTTTTATTATAATTAATTTTCAAAAAAAACTGCGGGCTTCCTGAGGGGGTGAGGGTGGTAGAAATTTGGGTGGAAGCCCGTATGAATGTGAGTTTTGTTATCTTAGGTTAGGTAAAGTACAACAAGTATATAAATGTTACTATTTTGTATACTGGTTGCTTAAAAAGGAACATTTCCACTCCAAAGAGATAAAAGAATTTTGAGCTTAAATCGATAATTTTACAAAAATTTTATTAACAAACGTGCTAATTTAATTATTAATATGGATAAAGATACTTTAATTGAATTTATTGCTAAATCACACAGAAACACTTATGCAGCGCCTCAAGAGATAAAAGCAAAATATAAATGCAAAACATCAATTCTTCCAAAACATAAAGATTACCATTTTGTTGATGGTGATTGGAGATATCATGATTCATATGCAGGAAGTTCCTGGGCTCCTGGCAGAGAAGTAGTTTTTTTCAAAGATGAACCAGTATGGTGCATGTCGTATCAGGGTCAGACTTTAGGGGATCTTTCAGATAAGTTTATTGATGAAACTTTTGAATTTTTAAAAAAAGCATTAAGAAACTTTACTGATGAAATTCCGTTTAGAGGATTGGATGGATTTGAAGAGGGCGATTTTAGGTATTCTTTCACTTTTGAAGGTGATTATAGTTATTTTACGGGCAGAGAATCTGTATTTCATCAAGGTAAAGAAGTTTTCTTCCAAGATGTTATGGCAACGTTGATAAAATAAATCTTATTCTAATTATCTTTCAAGTACATAAATATTTAAGAATAAACTTCCATTTTTATGATTTAGGTGGTTCTAAACATGGCTAGAAATGAAAATTATGATAAAATTGCATTGGAATTAGTTCCGAAAGAAGTAGACCAATGGAAAAAATTTCAAGGTAAAAGATACTTGAATACTTGTCAAAAATTAACTGAAATGTTAATTGGTTCTTTACCTGAAGGGTATCATAACGGGACCTATACTAAAACAGAAAACAATATTGGGAAAATAGCGAAGGTAATACAATTTGAAAGTCCGGAAGAGTTGTTTATTGGGTTTAGTACTAGTAATCCATATAATTTACTGCCAGAAAATTCTAAAAAAGTAGTTACTTGTCCAACATTTGATTTCTTTTTCACACCGAATGAGATCACTAAAGATTTATTGACTGCAGCTTTAGATAATTTTTATCTTAGAGAATATGCAGAAGGAGGACTAAAAGTATTTGCTGTCAAAGATCAAAGTATTAGCACTAAAAGAGAAGCTTTATTACGTCAATATCTTCCAGAAGGGTTCCAATTTGAATCTGCATGTGATGAAGGTCTTGTTACTTTAGTTAAACAGTATAAACTTTAATCCATTTTCTCTTTTTTTATTCAAAAGAACTCTTCTAACAACTTTTCATAATCCTTACTAACAATTAATCCCTCGCGAGGAAAACAGCAGAAATAGTTATGCCAAGCAAACCGTTCATCCAAATAAATCACGGCTCCTTTATCTGTCTCGCTACGAATACATCTTCCTGCTGATTGCAAACATTTGTTAATTGCAGGATATGTATATCCATAATCCCAGCCACGAGCAAACTTATTTTCATAATATTTGATAATCTCTTTTGTTTTCAAACTGGGCCTCGCTAGAGGTAAACCAATAACCACCACTCCATTCAGTAAATCTCCTGGTAGATCAACACCTTCTGCGAAATTTGCTCCTGTAACTCCAAGCAGGACTCCTCCTTTTTCTTTTTCAGCTTTAAAATCGTTCAAGAAAGTTTCCTTCTCTTCCTTATTAAGATCACTTTTTTCCCAAAATAATTTTTTCTTGGTAGAAATGAAATGGCCTACTTGATCTCTTAAAGCGTATGACGGAAAAAATAAAGCTACATTACCTGGGGTTAAAGTAGATACATTTGAGCAAATTTCGGCAATCCTACGGTACATTACTTCTCCTCTTAAATTAAATTTTGTACTAGTTTCAGGAACAATTAAGTTTAATTTATTCTCTGGTGGGAAAGGCGAACCGTACTCTTTTTCAATTCCTTTAGTAATTCCTAAAACATCTTTATACATGAACGTTGGTTTAAGTGTACCGCTCATGATAACACCGGCATGGATCCTTTCAAAAACGGTTTTTGTAACTATGCTCGGATCTAAACAAGAGTAACTTAACTTTATTTGTAATCCGTATTTACTATCTTGTTCAGAAATTATTCTGGTGAAACCTTGCTCTTCATTTTTCCATTCTTCTAAGAAATGACTGATTCCTCCCAAATAACTGCTTCTTTGCTTTTTTCTAACTTCATCAGCGGCATTTTCTAATTCGTCAATCAATTGTTCATAATCAACAAACTTTTCTACTGCAGACAAAAATTCTTCCCTGCTAACCAACCTTTCTTTAGCAATCTCTTTTGAATCAAAGTCAGCAATTTTGATAATGATTTTGTTAAGTTCTTGTAACCAAATTATTAACCCGTTATAATGAAACTTTTTTGCTTCCAACAGGGCATTTTTAATTACAAAAGTTGTTAAGTTACTACTTAACATTTCTGTTACTCGGTTAGGAAGGTTATGACCCTCATCTAAAATGAGAATCACATCTTCCATTTCTAGATCGAGCTTGTTAAAAATTGTACTTTGTACGAAAGGGTTAAACAGATAATAATAATCTCCAATAATAATCTGTGAATCTTTTGCCAGAGCCAGAGCAATTTCGTAACTGCACCGTTTTTCATCTTGACAAATAGTTATTAATTCTTCGTTATGTAACGGGCCTCTGCCTTTAAGTCTTAACAATAATCTTTTTGCTTCTACAGTTAACTCTTTTTTAGTTTTAACATTATTATAAAATTCACATTCACCCTTTTCAACTACTGTTTTACAATATTCGTTAAATTCGTTACCAAAAAGGCCGGCAACTGTCTGGTTACACATCCATCTCTTTCCAATTAAATCTGCACAAGAAATGTTATCATTAACTTTTTCGTTAATCATTTTTAAAGTGTTAACTGCGATTTGGTGCTGCGTATGTCTGTTAGTTAGGAAAAATACAGTTTTCTTTTTTTCTAAGGCAAATTTTAAAGCTACTGATAAGGCAGAAGCTGTTTTTCCTAACCCTGTTGGAGCATGAGCAAGAAGTGTTTTTCCTTCAGAAAAAGCAAGTTCCATATCTTTAATCATCTCGCTCTGTCCTTCTCGGACGGTTTCATGGGGGAAGAAATCGTTTACCATAATTTTACTGAAAAAGGCAAACACTTAAAAATGTATTTGCATACTCTAAAGTAACATTTAGAGTATAATAATTATTAAAAAAGTAAAGAGGTCGATTAGGTTTAAATGAATCCAAAAATTTCCGTTATTATCCCTGCACATAACGAAGAGAGTTATATCCGGAAGACTTTACATTCTATTAAACAACAGACTTACCAAAATTATGAAGCGATAGTGGTTAGTAACGGTTGTACTGACCAGACCGAGAATATTGTTAACAAGCGAGCGAACAGTAAATTGAAACATTTTTCTATCCCAGAAGCAAACGTTTCTAAAGCGAGAAATTTTGGCGCTAAATTTGCTTATGGTGATATTTTATTATTTTTGGATGCAGATACAACTTTAGAACAGGACGCTTTGAAAACAATTAAAGATTCATTTACAGAAAAATATTCGGTAGCAACAACTAAAGTTATCCCTGATGATAAAAAGTTGAAATTTAATTTTGCTTTAGGTTTTAAAAATTTTTATCATAGAACAAATTTATATCAAGGGTGTAGTGGTGCTTTAATTTGTAGAAAAGAAGATTTTTCTGCTGTTGGCGGTTATCCAGAAATGATTGTTAAAGAACATCGGAAATTGATCATTGATTTAAAACGAAAAACTAATAAGAAATTTAAATGTGTTAATACTCAAGTTACCACTTCTATGAGAAGGTTTAAACAATGGGGTTTAACCAAAGCAACAGCATTTTGGGTCAAAGAATGGTTCAAAAATTATTTTGGCGATTTAAAAAATAGTAAATATGAAAAAATAAGATGAACATGTTAACAAAAATTAAAACTGTACTTCTTGATCCTAAACTATTTTTTGAAAAAATCAAAACTGAAACTGATTTTAAAATTGCATTTTCATACTTTTTTGTTTTAGCATTGTTCGGGATAATGATGGGCGCATTACTTTCATATTCAATGCAGGGTGTTTATAACGATTTTATTGGCAATGTACTGAGGATGTCCCTTGTTCCTATGGCCAGCATTTACTTTTTACAAATAGGTGTTTTTATTTTTATTCTAAAAGTATTGTTCAGTTTTCTTTTCACGGCTGTTCTTAATGGTTGGATATCTTCATTTGGCGGTCAAGGAAATTTTTTAAAAACTTACCAGCTTTACGTTTATTCAAGAACGCCAGCATTACTTTTTGGTTGGATTCCTATCATTGGCTTCTTTGCTTGGATTTATAGTTTCTTTTTACTTATTATTGGTACAAAAGAAGTTCATCAACTTAAAACAAAAAAAGTTATCATGCTTTATTTTATTCCTATAGCGATAATTTTAATTTTTGTTTTACTTTACACTATTTTGATGATTATAGTTATTAAATATAATCCGGAAATATTTGCCGAAATTCTTAGTTTGTTTTCACAGTAGTATTATCTCGGATATAGTTCATAAAAACTAAACATTTTTAAAAAATACTAGTTTTTGAAGAGATATGATAATTACTATCTCTGGAGCTCTTGGATCGGGTAAAAGTACTGTGGCAAAGATTTTGGCTAAGAAGTTTAACCTTAAACATTATTCTACTGGTGATTTTATGCGCGAAATTGCTGCTAAAAGGGGAGTTACACTTCTTGAACTGAGCAAGATAGCAGAAACTGATCAATCAGTCGATAAAGAATTGGACGATTACCAAATTAAGTTTGGTCAAGAGGAAGATGATTTTATTATTGATGCTCGGTTAGGATGGCATTTTATTCCTCATTCTCTTAAAATCTTTTTAGACGTAACTGATGAAGAAGCTGCAAAGAGAATTTTTGGAGAAGGTCGAAAAGATGAACAATATAATACAGATTTGCAAGCAACTTTAAACAATATTAAGAATAGAAGGGAATCGGAAATAAAAAGGTACAAAGAATATTATAATGTTAACTATTTTGACCATAATAACTATGACTTGGTTGTTGATACTACCGGTATTCCTGCAGTTGAAGTTGCTGAAAAAGTAATTAAATTTATTAATAAAAATGATGGATGAGGAAAAATAAAATGGCAGATACTATAAAAGAACATGATTTTATTGAAATTGATTATACTGGAAAATTAGTTGACGGAACAATTTTTGATACTACTGAAGAAAAAGTTGCTAAAGATAACAATTTACCTACAGATAAGGGCAAGTTTGGTGCAGCGACAATTTGTGTTGGTGAACAGCAAATTCTTCCTGGTTTAGATAAAGAACTTATCGGTAAAGAAATTGGTAAAGAGTACACTATAAATCTTTCTGCAGAGAACGCTTTTGGGAAGCGAGACATTAAAAAAATGAAGATTATGCCTGTCAATTCATTTAAAGAACATAACATGCAACCTCAGCCAGGGTTACAGATTGAAGCTGATGGTGAAATGGGCGTTATCACTAGAGTTTCTGGTGGGAGAGTGATTGTTAATTTTAATCATCCCTTAGCGGGGAAAGATGTGCTTTACACGGTAAAAATTAACAAGACCATTACTGACCCTAAAGAAAAAATAGTTTCTTTCTTAAGTACTTCAATGCGTTTACCAGAAGATAAAATTGATGTTGCTGTTAAGGATGAAGTAGCAGAAATTAAAATGCCTGTCCAACTTCCTGAACAGTTCACTGAAGCTGTTAGTAAGAAATTGAAAGAGTTGGTTAAGTTGAAAGAAATTAAGTTTGTTTCCAAAGTGAAAAATGTACCTCCGGAAGAGAAAAAGGAAAATTAATTACCTTTTCTAACATATAGGTTAAAGATTAACACTTTTTCAGGATAATAATCTTTATAAATTAGTTCGCTTCTGTATTGACTACAAATTAAAAAAAAGGTAGAGGGTACATTTTTTTAAGATTATGAGGTGGTTATAATGAATGATTATGTTAATGAAAATAGGACAAATTCTTCTCAAGGAAATACACAAAACAATTTTAATAATAGGCCGGCTGGACAAACAAATTCTCAACAGCAGGGACAACAATCACAACATCAATCGCAGCAACCAAGGCCGCAGCAGTCACAACAACAGTCACAACAACAGTCACAACAACAGTCACAACAACAGTCACATCAACCAAGACCGCAAACACATCAGCAGTCACAACCTTCTCCACAACAGCAGGCAAAACCTGTTCAGCCAGTAATTAAAACTGAACAAGTATCAGCAAAAGCTGCTAATCAAGATATTGATGATGAATTGTCAAAAATGTTAGCTAACCAAACAACTAGAATTAAAGTTGTTGGTTGTGGTGGTGCAGGTAACAATACTATTAATCGGATGTCAGAAGTAGGAATTAAAGGGATTATGACCATAGCGATTAACACTGATGCTCAAGATTTATTGTATACTAGTGCGGATAAAAAGTTCCTTATCGGTAAAGAGTTGACTCAGGGCCTGGGTGCAGGGTCTAACCCTAGATTGGGTGAAGAAGCTGCAAAAGAAAATGAACATGATTTAAAGAAGTTGATGACTGGTTCTGATATGATTTTTGTTACTTGCGGTTTAGGTGGTGGAACCGGTACTGGAAGTGCACCGTTCATTGCTCAATTGGCAAAAAAAATGGGTATTTTAAGTGTTGGAATTGTAACCATGCCTTTTATGATGGAAGGTGCTCACAGGCGCGAAAATGCAATGATTGGCCTTGAAAAATTGGAACAAAGTATTAACACTTTGATCGTTATTCCTAACGATAAACTTTTAGAATTAGCACCACATTTACCTTTACAGACAGCTTTTAAAGTTGCTGATGAAATATTAACAAATTCTGTGAAAGGTATTGCTGAACTGGTTACTCGGGCAGGGCTAGTAAACTTAGATTTTGCTGACGTAAAAACTGTTATGGGTGAAGGTGGAGTTGCTTTAATCGGTGTTGGGGAATCAGATTCAGAAAATCGTGCAGATGAGTCTGTCCAGAAAGCTTTAGAAAACCCGTTAATTGATGTGGACATTTCTAGCGCTTCAGCAGCTTTGATTAACATCTCTGGTGGTGAAAGTCTTACTTTGGAAGAATCTAGAAAAATTGTTGAAACTGTCTCAGAAAGTTTAGATGCCGGTGCAAAAATCATCTGGGGAGCACAGATTTACAAAGATTTGGATAAAACTATTCGGACAATGTTAATTGTTACTGGTGTTAAGTCTGAACAAATTTTTGGATTAGAAAACAAATACGGTTCCCAGAAACAGAAAGCTATTGAATCTGAGTTGGGAATAGAGTTTGTTAAATAGTTTTTAATTTTTTATCTTCTTTTTTCTTGTTATTAATGAAAATTCATTTAAAACAGTAAATTTTATAAAGCAAATAGCTAGTTTAGGTTAAATAATGCAAGAAGTAAACGTTAGACCAAGTAAAATGAGACGTTTCTGGAAAGAAACTGTTCGAGTACTAAGAATTACTAAAAAACCTAATAGGGAAGAGTTCACTACTAGTATGAAAGTTACGGGGATAGGAATAGCAATCATTGGTGTGATTGGGTTCATTATTTTCCTTTTCAGGCAATTATTATTTTAGGATTAAAAAAATGGCAGAAGAAACACAAGAAAAACAAGGAACACAAATATTTGCTGTAAGAACAGCAGCTAACAGGGAAGATCAAGTAGTAGATTTTCTGATTGCAAAATTAAGAAAGAGTGCTGATGGGGTTTATGCAGTTATTCGTCCTCATGGTATGCGAGGTTACATTTTCATTGAAGCTGAATCTAAACTTGACATTGAAAAATCGTTACAAGGTGTTCCTTATGCTCGTGGTGTTTTACCGCACGAAATTCCTTATCCAGAGATTGAACACATGCTTGAACAAGTTAAAGTGGAAATGAACATTAAGAAAAGTGATATTGTTGAAATTATTTCCGGTCCGTTTAAGCGTGAAAATGCTAAAGTTATGCGGATAAACAAACAGAAAGAAGAAATTGTTGTTGAGTTACTTGAAGCAGCAGTTCCAATTCCAATTACTGTTAAAATGGATGCTGTAAAAGTTATTCGTAGAGAAGATGAAGACGACGAATAAAATTAATTTTATTATTTTTAATCAATTTTGGTGAGGTAAACTGTAATGAAATTTCTATTAGATTTGAACACTGGAATGTTAGGACCGAGATATCGGTTACAGGAAGATCTTAGTTGGAGAAATTTGAATAACCAATTTGGAAAATTTGTTGCTCCCATTAACGAAGATAAATTCTTTAACAGTTTAGAAGAAATGAAAAATTATCCTATTGGAAACAAACTTACTATTGATAATAAAGATTTTCAAGTTAATCCTAGTGAAATATCTTTGGGTGACCCTTCCGTAGCTTTTACTGATCCTCGTGTTTATCGAATTACTAAACCAAAACTTTTTACTAAAGGAGAAATGTTAGAAACCATTGCTGCTGGTATTGATGATAAAGTTAATGTTCTCGTTGTTGATATAAATGGTAAATTTCAATTATTAGATTTTCATCAAGATTTAATAGGAAGAAGGAACTTTGCTCCAATTGCAGTAAGGCATGAAGCTTATTGTGCAGGGAACGGTTATGTAGGTTTTCAAGCTGCAAGAGATGAACGTTTTAGAAATGATGAATATTTATCTTCATTGGAAGGGTGGTTAACTCATCTTAAAACCGGCAAGTTAGATATTTTTATTGATTATTGTGAAGGTAAAAAGTCTGAAACTCAATTAATTAGAGAAATTAACGAAATTACTGATAAATTAGAACATTAAAATGGAATTTAAACTTAATTTAGAACTTGAAAAATTGTTAGCTACAATTACTAAACATAAAGCTGAAACTGTTCTAGTACAATTACCAGACGGGTTAAAACCTAAATCTGACGAAATTCAAAAGTTTATTAAAAGTAAACTTTCTAACGTAAAGTTAACATTTTGGGCGGGTAGTTGTTACGGTTCTTGTGATTTACCTCAAGTTAAAGATTTTGATTTACTTGTGCAGTTTGGACATTCTGAGTGGAAGTAATCTTTCCACAACCTTTATTAACTAAAAAGATTTAATTTTGTTAAAAGAGGTGATTAATATGCATGGATGTTGTGATAATCTGAAGTGTCAAGGCACTATGAAAATAGTTTTTGGAGCGTTATTACTGTTAAATGCTTTTGTTTGGCCGTTATGGACAGGAATTGATGGTTGGATAGCTTGGTTAGCAGTACTAATTGTTTTAGGAGGAATAGGACTTTTATTCCATCCAAAGGGTAATTGTTGTTCAGTTCCACCAGTAACTAAGAAGAAAAGAAAAAAATAAATTGTTTTTTTTTCAAATTTCTTCTTATTTTTTTTTCTTTTTCTTTTAATTTACTTTTTTAGAATTTCTTTAAATTATTAAGTTTCAAGAAGGGAATATTTTTAAACCTTTAATCATTAGTTTAACTAAAAGAGGCAGATATATGGAGCAAAGTGAGTATCAAAAACTTTTAGAGAAATATAAAAATAAAGTTAAGGAAGAGTTTGGTGAACAGGCAGCTCAAGCTCCAGCAAAAATTTCTACAAAAGAATATACAGAATTTAAACAAGAACTTTATCCTAACCATTATTCTTTTTATGAAAAAGCTTGTAATTATGCTGGTAATTTATTAAAATTAACTGTTGATGGGAAAAAAGCAGCATTGATGCAAAAAAACTTGGATACTTGCCATCTTAACACAACTCCTTCTGGGGTTTTATCTTTTGCAATTTTGGCCGGGTTAACGACAATGGTTTTCGGTTCTTTTGTTATGTTTATGTTTCCTATTTTATTGGGTTTACCACCAATGATGTTTTTAGTATTTTTTTCTTTCTTTGCTGGACTGGCAATGATTCCTGCGTTACAAAGTGTACCTAAATTTATGGCCAATACCTGGCGAATGAAAGCGACGAACCAAATGGTTCAAAGTGTTTTCTATTTAGTAACTTATATGCGTCATACATCTAACTTAGAACGGGCAATTGAGTTTGCTGCTGACCATCTTGATCAACCACTTTCACTTGATTTTAGAAAAATATTATGGGACGTGGAAACTGAAAAGTATGGTACCTTACGTGATTCTGCTGAATCTTATTTAGAAGTTTGGAAAGAATGGGACAAAGATTTTGTTGAAGCTTTCCATTTGATCGAATCTTCACTTTTTGAAGGTGCTGAAGAACGAAGATTATCTTTATTAGACAAATCGTTAGACGTTATTCTTAACGGTACTTACGAAAACATGTTACATTATGCTCAATCTTTAAAATCGCCAATGACCATGTTGCACATGTTAGGGGTGATTTTACCCATTTTAGGGTTAGTGATTTTACCTTTAGTTGTTAGTTTTATGGGTAGTGGTTCAAATCCTTTAGTGATGGCAATATATATCTCTTTACTTTACAATATTTCTTTACCTGTGTCTGTATTTTTTTTAGGAAAATCAATCTTATCTAAAAGGCCAGCTGGGTACGGTGCCGCAGATATTGGAAATAAAAAAGGGATGAAGAAACTTAAGAACGTTAATTTATCTTTAGGAAAAAAGTTTGTGATTAGTGTTAATCCATTATATTTTAGTGTCATGATTTTAGCAGTTGCCCTTTTAATCGGTTTCAGTCCTATAATTTTGCATACTCTCAGTCCTGAATTTGAAATTGAAGGCGAAGAAGGAAAATTTAAATTGATGGATTATGTTTGTCCACCAGATAATCCTGCCTGCCAACCAAAAGATAAAATCGGTCCTTACGGTATTGGCGCTTCTTTATTATCTTTACTTGTTACGATTGGATTTGGTTGTTCTCTCGGGTTATATTTTGCTCTCCGTTCAAAGAATGTTATTAAAGTTAGGAAAAGGACTAAAGAGTTGGAGGACGAATTTTCTTCAGCACTGTTTCAGTTAGGTAACCGGTTAGGCGATGGTATCCCTGCCGAGATTGCTTTCTCAAAAGTTGCTCAAATTATGAAAGGAACAACTTCTGGAGATTTTTTTAACCTTGCCGAAAGAAACATGACCAAGTTAGGGATGGGCATTGAACAATCTTTATTTGATGCAAAAGTTGGTGCAGTAGTAAATTTCCCTTCAAAAGTTATTGAATCTTCAATGAAAGTTTTGTCTGAAAGTATTAAGAAAGGTCCACGGATAGCTGCACAGGCATTACTTTCAATGTCGCGGTACATTAAAGAAATTCATCGTGTTGAAGAAAGGTTAAAAGATTTAATGGCAGACATTATTTCTTCCATGAAAGCACAGACAAAATTTTTAACACCGGCAATTGCGGGAATAGTTATTGGGATTACTTCTATGATCTCTACCATTTTAACAAAGTTAAGTGCCCAGTTGGGAAGTTTTGCTTCTAGTGCTGATAGTGCCAGTGGAATGGGTGACATGTTAGAAATATTTGGAATTGGGATTCCCACGTTCCATTTTCAGGTAGTGGTTGGAATTTATATTGTGCAGATAGTTTACATTTTGACCTCCTTAAGTAGCGGGATAGAAAATGGAGCAGATAAACTTGGAGAAAGGTACGCGTTAGGAAAAAATTTAATTAATAGTACGCTCGCTTTTTGTTTTATTGCCGGCGTGGTTATGCTCTTGTTCAATTTGTTCGCAATGAACATCATGAGTGGGATGGCGTTAGGTGGTTAGAATGGTGATTAAAAAATATCATTTAGGGGCTATTTTTCCATTTATTTTTACTTTAGTCTCTGTGGGGATTATTTATTATTATTTTCTTTACACTTGGTATAATTATTTTGGGATTGGTTTGATTACTTTGGGTTTGTTAGTTTGGTGGTTAGGGATCTTTTTCTTGGGAACTGCTTGGGCAATTAAAGCTAGAGCAAAAAAGTTAGTTACTCATGGAATTTATTCTAAGATTAGAAACCCTATTTATGTTGGTTTAACTTTAACTTTGATTGGTTGGGCTGTATATATTCCTTGTCCAATTTGGGCAATTGCGAGTGTTATTGCTATTATTATTTTTATTGTTAGAGCAAGAAAAGAAGAAAAAGTACTTTTAGAAAAGTTTGGTAAAAAGTATTTAGATTATAAAAAGCAGAGTTGGTTCTGAAAAACTTTATAAAGAGATAGTTTATTTTGCTTATTAGTTGGGGCTGTAGCTCAATCTGGATTCTCTTTTCGAGAAGGAAAAGAGAGCACTAGACTGAAGATACGGTTGTTGTAACTGAAATCTAGGTGTTCGGGGTTCAAAATTTAAACAATGAAAGTCCCCGCAGCCCCACATCTTTTTTAAGTATATTTTCAACCAATTCTCTAATCTCCTTCTACAATAAATTTATAAACCTCGTTCAATTACTATTGGCTATGGATTGGAAAAAGAGGCTTTTAGAACATAAAATATTTTGGGTAGTTTTGGCATTTGTTTTTATACTTCCTATTGTGGGACTGGTTAGTCAAGACAATTCTGAAGAATTAACCGGTAATGTTGCTGGTAAAGCTATTCAAACAATATCTTTATTAAAAGAAGGATCAGATATCTTTTTTGAAGTTAAAAATGTTGATGGTCTTAACACAGTCACTTTAAATGCTTTAGAAGATGTTAAAAATGTTCGAATATTGATTGAAGAGGTTAGTGACGTTAATTGGGATTTTGAAGGCAAAGTTTATTCAATGTTTAAAGTATCTTCAGTTGACGCTGATAAATTTTCTAATTTAGTTATTATTTTAAGAGTTAATGAAGCTGATCTGAAAGATAAAAATTTGAAAAAAGAAGAACTTAAATTGTATCATGACGGAAAAGAACTTGATTTAGAATTAACTAAGATTGAAAATAATTTTGTGAATTATAAAGTTATTGCTGAAAGTATGGGTGAATTTGTTATTGGTAAAGAGGTTGTTGTAGAAAAGGAACCAGTAGTTGAAGAACCTCTTTCAGAACCAGAACTTGAACAGCCTACTCCTTTACCTGTAATTGAAGAAGATGTTTCTGAAGAACAAGTTGAACCCGTTGTTGAAGAAGTTGAAAGTAAAGGTTTTTTTACAGGAATTAAAGATTTCTTTGTAGAACTATTTTCTTAAATTAATTTTGTTACTTTAATAATAAAAAAATAAAAAAAAAGAAATTAGTATCCTCGGCAATTCTTGCAATAATAACGGTTAGCATTCTCAACTACAATTCTAGAACCGCAACCCTTACAACACCTTTGGATTTTGAATTTTTTAACTTCCTGAAAAACATGTTGCTTCAGTTTTATCACCTTCTTTTTTTTAAAGAAGGTTAAAAAAAGAATTGTTTGTTCTTTTTTGCTCACCTTCTTTTTTGTTTACTAAATTTATAAAAACACCTTGTAATTTTTACTATAAACTATACTAGTATATAAATTTTTTCCAATTTCAACTCTTTTTTCCGTCGAAATAGAGATATTTTGCTAACAAAAAAATTATAAATAAAAAGATAATCTCTTACTTTAATGAAAAAGAAAAATAATTTTTTGCAAATATATCTTTGGTTTGCTTTATTTTTTGGTTTCTTAGGTTTACTGGATAACTTTTTAAATTTTTTTAATTTGAATCATATTTTGTCGACATTTATTGTTATTATTGCTTTTTTGTTTTTCATTTTCAATATTGTTGCTTTAATCATTATTTTTTTATCTCGTTTTGAAAAAGTTTTTTTAGTTTTCCCAATTTATCATTTAATTACTTACATTTTTTTTGTAAGTTTAGGGATTTATTTAATCATTTCAGATATTAGTTTAAATTGGTTAACATTAACTTTAATTATTACTGGAATGGTAACTTCAATTTTTGAAATTATTTTTAGTATTTATTTGTTAAGAAAGAGATTCTAAAAAATCTTTAAGTAAAGTTCCCTTATCCATTCCCATAGAATATTCTAGGTTGTCAATTTCTTTACTCTTTACAAAAGAAATAAACTGTTCTTGTTGATTTTGGTCCCATTCGGCGTATTTTTTTGCGGTACCACATAAATGTTTAACATCACAATGATTTTCTCTTAAATCTGTATCATGTAAAGTTGGATGTAACGGACAGAAAATATTACCATCTTTTTCAATCAAATTTCGACAAACCCCATGACGTAGATTCGAAGGGTGGGCTCGATCACGGAACTTCATGAACTGCGCTTTAACCCTGGGATTAATTTCATTAAATTCAAGAGTGTTCAATCTAATCGCTTCTTTAATCTTCTCTCTAGAGATGAAATCATGTCCGCAGCAGCCCATACATCCGTCATTGATTTGGCAGAGCGGTGATAAGTTATCTGTCATAGTTATATTTTTAACGGCTTGTTTTTTAATAGTTTTGGTTGTGTTTGGTATCTTTTTATTTCAAAACATTTCTAAACCTAAAACTGCAAATTGATAAAAAATCTTCTCGACATGTTTATCATTAAATTACACTATTCACATTAGTATAAGTTGAGAGTCTAGTCAAAAAAACGGGGAGCATGTCAGCACCAATGGAGGCGCATTTTTTTGTAAAAAAAATCTCGGGCGCCGTGCCCTGACATGCTAGTATTTTACAAAAAAGGAGGATACTTCCTCATCAAAATCTCGCTAAAGGGGAAGTTCTATTGTTCATGGGATGGAAAGATACTAATCAAAAAGAGGGGACTTTAGAAGAGATTACTGCCGAAGATAAACGTTATGAACGAATGGCAGTATACTCAGACATCGCAGCAGCAGCAAGTTTTTCTATCGCCGCTGTTGCCTGCGATACTTTTCCTTATAATCTCTTTTTGTTTACCGGTACAGCTGTTACCGGAATGAACGCCATCATTGGTGACCAACATTCAGACATGCAATCTGTAGAAGTTATCAAAAAGTTTCAACCTGTTGCAGGAACATTAGCAGCCTGTCTCTCGTTTGGTTATTATTTCCTTGGCGATCCTCAAATGGGCACAGTCATGGCCGGATTAGCCGCTGCTTGTTACACAACAACTCTTTCCAATATCCTCCGTTCCAAAAAAGAAACTGATGATCCACAATATCGGGGATTGGTGGGGATCTTGAATAAGAATGAAAATTAGAACTTCAAAAAAATTGAACTTAATCAACCATTAAAAAAATTCGCTAAAGGTGATATCAATGAAAAGTAAATTAGTTAACATTATTGCTGCGGTAACACTTCTTACAGGGACAGGAACCGCTTGTGTGCCAATGCAATATACTCCCGTAAACAATTATCCAAGTCAAAATGAAATTACAGAAAAAAGGATAACTTTAGATGATCTAATTTCTTCATCTTATTGTTTGCTTTCAGAAAGAGAATATCAAGATGATGCTGGAAATGTGATTCATCGAGGAGGATATGGGTCCAGTTTTGCTTACCAGCATGTTGACGGCTATTCTTATTTAATTACTAACCAGCATGTCGTTGGCGAATTTGAACAAAATGTTAATGGAGTGGTTTATGATCGAGAAAATGTTTCTATGAAAATTATTGATTCTAAATTTGACAATAATAAAGATGACGATATCCCTTTAGAAGTTGTTTTTGAATCTAAAGAATTGGACATGGCAATTCTGAGAACAGACCATAAATTAAACATTCTGCCTGAAAATAATTTACAATTGAAATCTGAATTAAAGTATGGCGAAGAAGTATATTTAGTAGGATTTCCTTTAGGAATGTTTCCTGCAATCACAGAGGGGATAGTTGCTAATCCAGGAAAGTATCCGTTCCATTATGAGTTTGAAGATAAAAAAAATGGTTTAACTGTGTCAAACTCTACCAGAAAAGTTGTGGACATTTCAGCTAACCCCGGAAATTCTGGTGGGCCTTTGTTTGTAAAGAAAGAAGGCCAATTATATTGGGCAGGAATTATTAGTGCTTACCTTATCCATAATGCAGGTGGGCCTTTTTATAGAGAAAATTCTGGATTGGCTCTTGCTATGGATTCAAACATTATCAAATCTATTGCTGATTATGTAATCATGAATGTCGATGACTATATTGGAGAATGTAAAATATAGACATAGGTCCTGTCGTGAGTCCCACCCCGGGAAAGTTAAATGTGACGGCAGGACACTTTCACTTCGCTAAAGGAAAATGACTATTGACGAAAAATTTGAGCAACAACTGATTGATTTTCCTACATTTTATGATCTTAATTGTCGGGAATGCGAGGGCAACATTGAGTATCTGGGCCAAAAAAGAAACGACAAAGGAAAATATAATTTCCGTTATGAATATGCTTGTCTTGATTGTGGTTTAATAACCGATTATCAAGAGATGAAAAATGAATTGCAATCAAAATGGCCTTACAACATTATTTTAAAAAATAACTAAGGGTGATAAAAATGGGAGAACTAACTGATAAAATTAAAGAATGGGAATCAATGAAAAAGGCTGCTGCAAAAAACGAGTTAAAGCCAACACTGAATTATCAAAAGTTTGATGTTGATAAA
>CAZQLW010000008.1:0-32885 GCA_964594395.1 uncultured Methanosarcinales archaeon
AACAGGAAATATGAGTAAACGTGTCTGGAATGAGATTGAATCCCATCGAGAAGATGTTAAGAGCTGGCCAGATGAGTTAAGAGAGTTTATTGGTGAGAAGAAAAGTTAATCCTGATAAACCTGCTTAACAATCTCGTTCAAATAAACTTTACGAGCAGTAGCATCTAACCCCGGTCTAATTCTGCTTTCAGGTTTAAAAAAATCCCTACCCGGAACTTTAATTTCATCAAGTAAAGAAAATTTAAAATCGACTTTATTTTCATCAGTCATTAAAATGATTCTATTTCCTAAAGGTAAAGAATATTCTTTCTTAGAAGATGATTTTTTTTGCTTAGACTTTTTCAAATGTTTTTGACCTAAAGTGTTTTCCCCCATACCAATCAAGTAAGGAACCATTTCATGAAAAGGTTTTCCTGGTAGTTCTGTATTTCTATGATCACGTAACTCTTTATATCGCCAAACTCCAACATATAATTTTACAATTTCTTCTGGATTTAACAAATAATTCATATTAGTGGTAGCAACATTAGAAAGACCATTGTATAACCATTGTAAACCTTGATCATCTAAAACATTATCAAGAAAATTTTTTTGTAATTTAGGAAATTGATTAAATTCTTTCAGTTGCATAATCTGGTCCAACTTACAATCCTGTTCATAATTATATTCTTCCCTTTCTTTTTCAATCTGAGCAGAATTATCTACTGGGAAAAACATATTTTCAAGTCCATATTTTAGTTCAACACTCATCTTTAATAAGAACAACAAGCCCATTTATAAATCTTTCGTCACTGACAAGTTAATACCACTAATAAATTACCTTTTCTTCCATTTACTTTTATCCGGTGCTTTAGCAAGAATTTCTTTACACTCTTTTTCCGTTAACTTCTTAGGATCTTTTTCTTTAGGAATTCGGGCATTCTTTTTACCGTTGGTAATGTAAGGTCCGTAAGGTCCGTTCAAAACCTTAACCCCTCCATTAAAAATGTGGATTTCCTTATTTGCATCTAATTTTTTCTTAGCTACAATTAATTCTAAAGCTTTTTTGAGAGTTATGGTCATTGGATCCTCCTCTTTAATTGAAACATATTTTTTACCGTATTTTACATAGGGGCCAAAGCGTCCATTATTAGCTTCAATTTCTTCACCGTCATCGGTTTTTCCTAGTTTTCTGGGCAACTTAAATAATTCTAAAGCCTGTTCTAAAGTAACTTCATTTATATCACAATTTCCTAAAGAAGCAAAATGGACTTCTTCCCCTTTTTCTTTATCTCCACGTTGAACAAGAGGACCGAACTTACCAATTCTAACTAGGATTTGCTGGCCAGTTTTGGGATCATTTCCAAGAATTCGTAATTTTGATTGAGCAACTCTTTGTAATTTTACAGATTGTAAGATTTCTTTACCAATATCTTTTTCTTTTTTCTTGAAATCAGCAAGTAACTTTGTTAAAAACTTTTTAGCTTTCTCTAAAACGTTTTCTTGTTTCTCTTTACCTTGCCTAATTTTTTCCATATCAGCTTCAAAATCTGCAGTTAATTTCTCATCAACAATTGTTGGAGCATACTTTTCCAGAACAGAAACTGTTTCCATCCCCAACTTAGTTACAAAAATCTGGACCCCTTCAACATAACCTCTTTGAAATAATCTATCTAAGATGTCTGCACGAGTTGCTTTTGTTCCCAGATTCCTTTTCTCTAACTCTTTAATGATAGAACTCTGATTAAACCGTTTTGGAGGTTGAGTCTCTTTATCTTCTTTAAAGATTTTTTTAACATTAACAATTTCTCCTTCTTTTAAATTGGGGAGAGTAATTTCTTCTAACTTCACATAAGGCTTATAGAAAACATGCCAGTTCTCTTCTACCGTTCTTGTTCCCTTAGCAATAAATATTTCTTCTTTAACATCTAAAGAAACTTCCATCGTTTCTCTAACTGCTGGTTCTGCAAAAGTTGCCATGAACCGTTTCACAATTAAGTCATAAATTTTTCGTTCTCGATCTTTTAATTCTCCTGGAACTTGACCAGTAGGATAAATCGCAGGATGGGCAGGATCAGTTTTCTTACCATTGTTTGGTTTCAGAGAACTTTTCTTCAACAAATCTTTACATAAACCCTCATAGTGAGGCTGTTTACTTAGGTCTGTTAAAACTTTCTTAAACCCTAACTTTGGGTCTAATTGTTGCGAGGAAGTTCTTGGATAAGAAGTAACTCCAGCCAAGTATAATGATTGAGCATGATTTAAAGTTTCTTTTGGTGTAATCTTGAATAGATTGTATGCTTCTGATTGTAAGTTTGTTAAGTTGAAAGGAAATGGTGGAGCTTGATTTCTTTTTGTTCTTTTAATTTCTTTAATTTTAGCTTCTTTTTCGCCTTTAACTTTTTTCATAATTTCTTCCATTACTTTCTTGTCAAAAATTTTATCTTTTTTGTGTAAAGCTTCAACTTTTTGTTTATCATAATCGCCATCTAATCTAATTAACCAAAAAGGTTCGGGCTTGAAGGCCTGAATTTCTCGTTCTCGATCTACTAATAATTTTAATGCTGGTCCTTGTACTCTACCAGCAGACATAACTTTGAATGCACCAGTAGATTTAACAGCTGCGGTTAAAGCTCTACTCAGATTAATTCCGTAATACCAGTCCAACTTATGCCTTGTTTCTCCAGCATACGCTTGACCCCAGTCAAGATGTTTAAGTTTATTTTCATAAGACTTTACTAAATCTCCTTTTGTTAAAGTAGAAAATTTCATCCGGTTAGCATCTTTCTTCTTACATGTAAACCTAACAACATTATAACCAATAACTTCTCCCTCAACATCATAGTCGCAAGCAACAGTAAATTCGTCACATTTCTTTGCTAACATAGAAATAGTATCAATGTAACCTTTAACATATTTCAACGTTTTATGAGATTTGTATGAGGCGTCCCATTTGATTCCAAACACCGGATATGTCCAACCTTTCTTCTCAGATTCAACCAACCCGTATAAATGTCCAACAGCAGAAGTAATATAAATTAACTTTTTATTATGTGTAATTTCGAAATATGAACCCGATTTACTTTTCTTTTGCACTGGAGCTTTATCTGCTAATGCAGCAGCAACTTTTCTCGCTGAGCTTGGTTTCTCGGTAATAATAAGTTCTGTCATGTTGTATTAGAAAAAATAAGCTCTTTTAAAAAGGTATGTGAAAATGGCAATTAAGATAGTTAAAATAAGATTTAAAAAAAATAAACAATTTTATTTCAAATTATCTTTCTAATTAACCCAATTTCAGAGAAACCTTTATAAAACCAAGCAACAAATTAAAAGAAATATGGGAAGAATTAAAACAAAACTAATCAAACGAAAAACAAAAGAACTGATCAAAGTACACGGCGAAAAGTTTACTACTGATTTCTCTAAAAATAAAGAAGTTGCTGTTAAACATGTTCAAGTTGAAAGTAAAAAACTTAGAAATATTATTGCTGGTTATGTAACCAGGTTAAAGAAACAAGAAAAGTAAAAAATTACTTTTTCTTTCTCTTTACCACTTTTTTCTTACCCACAGCAGCCCTAACAACTCTCTTTTTAGCGCCACTAGCAGACTTCATAACATTCTTCTGAGCACCAAGAGCAGTCTTAACAACCCGATTAAGTTCTTTCTCCATTACTTTAGCAACTTTTTTACCAGACTTTTCTGCTTCTGAATAAATGTTTTTAACCAGTTTTTTACCTTCTTTAGGGTCAACCAAACCTTTCTTAACTAAACCGTAAACAACTTTCTCTGAATGTTCTCGAGCAAAAGCTGCCAAACCTACACCTAACAACAAACTTCTTTTCACAATATCTTGCTTTTTCATTTTTTTACCTCTTTTTGTTTGCAAAAAGACGCCAGAAAAAATTTATTTTTTCTATTGTCTTTTTTATTCTTTTTTATTTTTTCGTTTTTACAAAAATTGTCCTTTGTACAAGCCACAAGCCTAATATTCCAGCTAAAGAAAAGCCGGAACCGTACCAATAAGCATTTTGGTCAGTTTGCATAATTAAAGCAGAAGCCACGATCAATGCAGCAATAATAAAGCCAAGCGAAATATTTCCTGAAGAACGTTCTAGTTCAGTAGTAATACTTCCAATATCAGTATCTTCCAAATCAATATTTAACTTGAACTGTTTAGCTTTTTCTAAAATCTGTTTCGCGGTCTCAGGGAACGTTTCTGCCAGATGTGCATATTCAGAAAATTTTGTTTTTGTTCGATCATAAACTTCACCGGCAATAAATTTTGGTGAAATTATACTTTTCAAAATTTTTTCCGTCTCCTTATAAAATGGAAAAGTAGGATCAAACCGTTCAGCTAAACCTTCAATAATAGAAATAGTTCTCCCGTAAAGAACAAAATCAGCAGGTATTTCCATATGATGTTTATAGGCAGTTGTTAAAGTTTCTTTAATAAACTTACCAATCATAATATCTTGTGAAGAAGAATAATGTAACTGTTCAAAAATGTCACGCACATCTTTTAAGTATTCTTCCCGATTAACATTAAACTGGGGATTAGTTCGCATCACCACATCAACAGCTTTTTCTGGATCGTTAGTAATGAATGTATAGAATAAATCTAAAGCGTACCGTCGAAGTTTTTTATCAAAGTGGCCCAAAATGCCGAAATCAATAAAAGCAAGCTGGCCGTTTTTTAAAACTAAAATGTTACCAGGATGAGGGTCAGCATGAAAAAAACCGTCAACAAAAACCTGTTTCAAAATCACATAATAACCGTTCTTGATAACTTTACGGACATTAATTTTTGCTTTTTTAATTTTTTCAACTTCATGTAAAGGAATCCCTTCAATGAATTCCATAGTTAAAACTTTACCAGTAGTTAAGTTCGGATAAATTTTTGGTATTTTTAACATTTTACTGCCTTTAAAATTTTCGGCCATTTTTTTTGCATAATGGGCTTCAATACCAAAATTAAACTCTTTAATGGTCCACTTTTCAAATTCGTGAACAAGATTTTTTAAAGCGTACTCCTTAAAATCAGGGATGTGATGTTCAAGCATATTAACAATTTGTTTAATCAACTCAATATCTTCCATCATTATTTTTTCAATCCCTGGACGTTGAACTTTTACGGCCACAGTTTGTTTACCAATTTTAGCTTTGTAAACTTGAGCAATGGAAGCAGAAGCGATAGGTGTCTTAGGAAATGAGGTAAATATTTTTTCCAAAGGTTTACCTAATTCTTTTTCAATAACCTTTTTTGCTTCTTTGTAAGAAAATGGCGGAACTTTATCCTGCATTTTTTCAAATTCAACGATAAAATCTTCAGGCACCAAATCTGAACGTAAAGATAATAGTTGGCCAAGCTTGATAAAAGTGGGCCCTAATCTTTCAAAAGCTTGTCTTAATCTTACGGGATGATTAGTTTTTTTTTCACGAGCAATTTTTGCTTGAATTCCTTTATGAAAAGGCAAATGACGGTGCAACTTTATTTTAGAAATTAAAAAACCAAACTCTTCTTCTAAGAAAACGTGCAGAATTTGCTCTAACCTTTTTCTGTGCAGGGTATTTTTGATTAGTTCATATAAAGTCATCCATTTACCTCTTTTATTTGATTATTAAGTTTAAAATGTTTTTAAATGTTATTGTTTTTAGATGTAATTAAGTGTATTATAAAACCAACATTGCCAATGGAGGCGCATTTTTTGTATTATCACAAAAAATACCACGCGCCGTGCATGTTAGTTTTATTATTTCGCCACTAAACTTTATGGTGCTTTGTTTTATCAAATTGTTTTCATTACTTCTTTAACTTCATCAACACTTTTTGATCTACTAATTTTATCTCTGAACATTCCTGCGTTCTTAATTCCTTTCGTAAAAGATTGAGCATGAAATTTTATGTGTAAAATATCAATATTGTACTTTTCTGCCAATTTTAAATATTCAAAAAAATCTTTAACTTGTTGATTTTTATCACGTTCAGAATATTTTCCAGTTTGATTATAATCCTCAATTTGTTTAAACAAGTAAGGGTTACCCATTGTTCCTCTACCAATCATAACAAAATCGCAACCAGTTTCCTTTTTCATCCGCAAATAATCTTCTACCGTTCTTACGTCTCCATTCCCAGCAACAGGAATAGAAACAGCATCTTTAACTTTTTTTATCCAAGTCCAATCAGCTTTACCAGTATAACCTTGCTTTTGTGTCCTGGCATGGATAGCAATCATCTTTGCGCCTGCGTCCTCACAAAGTTTTGCAATCTTAACAACATTAATATTACTTTTACGAATTCCTAACCTTAATTTACAAGTTACTGGAATTTTAACAGATTTAACAACAGCTTCAACAATTTCTTTAAGTTTGTTTGGCCGTTCCAATAAAGCAGAACCTGATCCTTGCCGAATAATTTTTGCAGCGGGACAACCAAAGTTCAAATCAATAACTTCACACTTATCTTCACAGAACTTTGCTGCTTTTACCAAATTTTCAATGTTCTGGCCGAAAAGCTGAATCACCCTTGGTTTTTCTTCTTCAACAACATCAATCATTCTTAAAGTAGCTTTATTGTTTCTAGCTAAAGCGTTAGCAGAAATCATTTCTGTAACTGCAAGAGCAGCACCGTATTTCTTTGATAAGATTCTAAAAGCTACATCTGTTACGCCGGCCATTGGTGCCAAGATTGTGTCTGATAATAGTTTTGGAAACATTGAACTTAAATAATCACTAAAACTTTATAAAGTACCCCTTTTTCTACTATTCTAATGGCAAAGAAAGAAACCACTACAAAAGAACCTAAAGAAAAGAAAGAATCTACTACTAAAAAGAAAACTTCTCCTAAAAAATCAACTGCAAAAAAAACCAAAAAGACAGAAACTATTCAGCCAGAACTAAACTTGGCTTTAGTTGGTCATGTTGATCACGGTAAAACTACTTTAACAGAACGTTTATCAGGAAAATGGACAGATACCCATTCTGAAGAGTTAAAGAAAGGAATTACAATTAGGTTAGGTTATGCAGATTTTTCAATTTATTATTGTAAAAAATGTGACTACTATACTTCTAAAGAGAAATGTATAAAATGTAATTCTCAAACAGAGTTTCAAAGAAAAATATCTTTAGTTGACTCACCCGGACACGAATCATTAATGGCAACAATGTTAAGTGGAGCAGCAATTGTTGACGGAGCAATTTTAATGATTGCCGCTAATGAAAAATGTCCACAACCACAAACAAAAGAACATTTAATGGCCCTACAGATTTCCGGAGCAAAAAATATTATCATTATTCAAAACAAGATAGATTTAGTTTCTCATGAGGAAGCGCTTAAAAATTATCAACAAATTAAAGATTTTTTGGCTGAAACTGATTATAAAGATGCGCCAATAATCCCTATGTCTGCACGAGCTAACGTTAACGTAGATGTTTTAATTAAAACAATTCAAGAATTTATTCCCACTCCAAAAAGGGATTTAAAAGCTGACCCTATAATGTTAGTGGCAAGATCGTTTGATATTAATAAGCCTGGTAGTGGACCAGAAAAACTGGTTGGCGGAGTATTAGGTGGAACTGTTAAACAGGGTAAATTTAAACTTGGTCAAGAGGTAGAAATAATTCCTGGTTATATGGTTGAAGAAAGAAACAAGAAAGTTTGGAAACCGTTAAAAGCAAAAATAACTCAAATATTTTCTGGCGGAGTTCCAGTAGACGAAATTGGGCCTGGCGGAAGTATGGCAATCTCTACTCCACTCGACCCAACAATTGTTAAATCAGACAAATTATCAGGTTCATTAGTTGGCTTACCAGGAAAAATGCCAAAACTTCATACCGAACTTATCCTTGAAACACATTTATTAAAACGGGTTGTTGGAACAAAAGAAGAAACTGAAGTTAAACCTTTAGCTAAAAAGGAAATTTTAATGCTTAACGTAAATTCTGCAGCAACCGTAGGTGTAATTACTGATGCTAGTAAAAAAAATACTACTTGTGTTTTAAGAAAACCTGTTGGAGTTAATAAAGGAGACAAAATTACTATTTCTCGAAGAGTTGGTGATCGGTTCAGACTTATCGGTTACGGTATCCTAAAATGAATCCTCAAGTTGATTATTTAGATGCAAGAAACCATTTTAAATGTGGTAAAGATTGGGTCCTGTTCCCAGAAACGGCACAACATGCACTATATGGAATAGCGCGGATGGTTGATGGGTATATTGCAGAGAAAGTTTTAATTCCTAATGATAAATATACTTCTGATTTATTAGAAAGAACTCATAACTTTTATAATAATGTAGAGGATAATGACAATTCATTAAAACATTTAGGAAAAACTTTAGCTTATTTGGTTTTTGATCTTGGTGCAACAGCATCAATTAAAACTGCAGATTATTGTTTAAACAAAATTAGCAATTTGTTAACCAAAAATAAAGACCTTCCTCTTGAAGAATATCTGGGAGATAATGTTTACAGAATCAGATAACTAATTTTAGTGTTAAGTTAGATTTGCCAATGGAGGTGATTTTCTGAATATGTTCTCAAGAATTGTAATTCACGAAGCAGAGCGTAGTGCTTGAGAATTGAGGTAAATAATAAACACCGTGCAATCTTAACTTGATACTATATTTAACAATAAATTTATTAACTATTAATTCTTACTATGATTAAAACACATGATGTAAAAACATACTATCTGGAAAGATAAAGATGTGTACATAAAGCCAGATAAATGAAAGTATTCTAGCCGGAGTGACTAACCGAGGAAACCTTTTAACTAAATAATATCCTAAAACAAGCATTAAAGGGTCGGTGATAAATCTATTGGGCCAAAATTCTACTCCCTGAAACCAATGTGCTACAACTCCTCCAGCTAAACCTGTTTCTAAGTAATGTTCTAACGTCTCCCACAAATAGGCCATAAAGAGAACGAATATGATTTCATATTTGATAATACTGCTATGAAACATATTTAGTGTAGGACGAACTTTAGATAAGTTCTTTTTAACAAAAGATCCTGCTAATCCACCAACGGACAATCCACTAAGAATATGTTCAATTGTCCAAACATCGAAAGCTGCTAAAGTTTTTAAACCCCATAACATTTCTAGCATTTAGTTTAAAAATTAGTGTCTCTTTAAATATAACTTAGTGATGTAAAATTTATAATTGAACATATATTTTCTTATAATTATATTTTAATAGAGAAACAATTAGTTTAGAAACATTTTTAAACGAATCTTAGCTATATTTCTATAATGGTATTTTTTATTAAAAAGTGGTGGGTTAAACTTCATCTTAAATATATTTGTAAACATTGCCCGTATGATAAAAGACATACTAGAGATATTAAACATACAGGAAAATGCTGGTGGAACGAACAATGGGAAAAAGGTAAATATGACGAAGTTCCAATGTGGATGGGAATCAGGAATTTTTTTCGACTTAACATCTTTAATAAGCCGATAAGAATTTGTATTCACGGAAAAGTTTATGAAGGTTATAAATGGAAAAGGAAAAAGCGTTAACTTTTGTAGGAGTAATAATAATAATTCTTATATTAGGAATTTCTTTCACTTTATTATTTGAATATATTAAACAAGAAGCTGAACATCTGATCACAACTTTTGGTCTTCTTGGCATAGCAATAATGGTTTTTATTATGGACGTAATTATTCAACCTTTTTCTCCTGACGTGATTGTTTTTGGAAGTAGTTTATTAAGTGATAGTTTATTTTCAATTGCAATAGTTGCAGGATTATCAAGTGTACTTGCTGGATTTGTTGGCCATTTAATTGGCAGAAAGATTGGTACTATTGGATTCATTCAACTTTTCGGAAAAAAACATGTTAATAGAGGAGAAAAATTGTTTAAGAAATGGGGCTCTTTAGCAATTATTGTTGGTGCTTTGTCACCAATCCCTTATAGTGCTATCTGTTGGTTGTCAGGAATTTATAGAATGAATAAATCTCTATTTGTAATTTTTTCTCTTGCAGCAAGAATCCCTCGTTTTATTTTATTTGCTTATTTTGGTAAATTATTTTAGATAAGTTTTTATAAGAAAAATTATTCTTAGTATTAAAGAGGTGTTAATAATGAGTGAAGCTTATTTCAAAGATGTTGATGTTCTTAAAGGTCCAATCCTAGCTTTAATGAAAAGAGAAGGTTACCAAGCAGTTGATATGCATTATCATAGCAGGTTTAGTGTTGATGGGATGGCAACTGTTCAACAAGTTCTAAACAAATGCAGAAAGGATTCCATTGGAATTGCTTTCACTGACCACAACCATTTTGAAGGCGCATTTACGGCTAAACAATTAGGCAATAAAGATGTTTTTGTTGTTCCAGGCATGGAAATAACCTGCCACAACGGAGTTCATATCTTGTTACACTTTTACAGTTTAGGGGAGTTAAAAGAATTTTATAATAAAGAAATGAAAAATATTATTAAAAAAAATCCTTGGTTTGTTGGCCCTTCGCATGAAGAAGTTGTTGAAATGGCTAGTAAGTTCAATTGTTTAATTACTGCGCCCCATCCTTTCGGACCAGGCTTTATTGGTATTAAAAAGTTTAAAACTAATAAAAAAATTTTAAGAAAAATTCATGCTATTGAAGGAATTAATGGTTGTTGTATTGGAGACATGAATACTAAAGCTATCACTTGGGCAAAAAAAATTGGTAAACCGATGACTGGGGGGTCTGATGGTCATTGTTTAGCAGAACTTGGTACTTCATTAACAATTTGTAAAGCTAATAATTTAGAAGAATTTCTTAATCAAATCAAGAAAGGTAAATCCCTAGTTATTGGTAAAGAAGAAAAATTGTTAGCAGATGCAGTTCATGCGGTGGGAAAATTTGTCCGTGAAGAGAAGAAAACTCCTCATGCACAAATGGAGAAAATGTGGAAAGATCGCGGTTTGTTAGAGTGGAATTATTTTAAAAAGAAGATTAAAGATAACCATTTCTTTCACCATTTTACTTCTCACCATAAAAATGTTAGCAAAATAAATTTAACGAAGCACAAACATACTAAACATCTAAAAAAATATAAAAATAAATTATAATTTCTTTTTCTTCTTTTTTATCCCTAATCCTTCTCCAACATACTTGACATCTTTCTCAACAATCTTAACCTCTTTCTCTAACACTTTTAATTCTTTAAACAAAAATTTCTTAATTTGTTCTCTAAATACCGCTATTAAGATTAATGCTAAAGTTAAAATTAAAACAATTGCTGTCTTGAAAGTAAAACCAAGATGTAAATCTTCACCTAAAGAATTTACGATTAAAAATCGTGGAATGTGTCCAGCAATTACTAGAAGTAAAAACATCCTGTAACGAATTTTTGTTAACCCTAAAAGGGCACTAACACAATCGCTAGGAAAAATTGGAACTACGTAAGAGATAAAAGCAATTATCCAACCACGTTTTTTAAAAATATGATGAAAATGATCAATGTGATGTTTGTCTACTAACTTTTCTAATAGCGGTTGACCGTAAGTTCTAATCAATAAGAAAGATATTGAAGATCCGATTAGTACCGCAATTAAAGCTAAAACGCTACCTAAAACTGTTCCGTAAAGGTATCCACCGGCCAAAATAATTGGTGTACTGGGAATTGGCAATGGTACTGCTACTAATAAAAGTAAAACAAAAATCGGATAACTGAATATTCCAAAACCAAGAAGGTATTCCCTTACAAAAGTTGGAGAAGCGAAATCCTTTAAGTTTGGAAAAAAATAAGTTAAAGCAAAAAGTAGGATAATGATTAATCCTAAAACCCCATATCCTAAATACCTATGTTTTTGTTTCACTTCATTAAGTAAAATTTAAAGGTATTTATTACTTTCTGTTACATTTAAATTATAGAAAAAATATATAAACCCTAAAAATATACCTGAAGTATGAACAAAATAATTGTAGCTATAATCTTAGCTGGTTTTGGTGTCCAAGTTGTTAAATTGATTGGACTTTGGTTCAAACATAAATCTTTGAGTTGGAGCGATTTAGTTGTTACAGGAGGAATGCCAAGTTCACATTCAGCTTTCGTAGTTTCTATGTTTACAATTATTTATCTTGTTGAAGGTGCTTCGACCAGTTTTGCAATAAGTATAGTCTTAGCGATGGTAGTTATTAGAGACGCTTTTGGTGTTAGAAGAACTGCTGGTGAAGAAGGTTTAGTAATCAACAAGATTGTTAAGAAATTAAAGATTAAATCAAATACACATTTTGCGATGGGTCATACTCCATTACAAGTAACTGTTGGTTCTATTATCGGTTTTTTGGTTAGTTTAGGTGTTTATTATTTGTTGTAAAATTAAACTTTTTTTAATCCTTTCTTTCAACCCTTCTGGATAAACTAATAACCCATCCAATTCTTCAACCGTCAACCATTCAAAGATATATTGATTATCTGCAGATTGTCTTTCTGCTTCTGGTCCGCCCAACTTTAATTTGCCTGAAAAACTTTTAGCTAAGAAATAGTAAGCATACCTTTTTTCTCCTCGAACCATTTCAGGAAACTCAAAAAGCAATTTCTTAATTTTAATGTCGAAATTAGTTTCTTCTTTAGCTTCTCTTATCGCTGCTTGTTCCGAAGTTTCATTAAGTTCAATTTCTCCTCCCGGAAGAACATAATACTCTTTTCCGTGCTTAATTCTGTGAATAAATAGTACTTTATCATTTTTAACAATGATTACTCTTGCACCTTTTATCATTTTATTTCAAACTCGAACATTAATCAAGTTACCACTTTCGTATTTTTTTAACCCTTTCTTAAAGACAAAGATAGCAATTGCAAAAAACACTATCGCTACCAAAATACTTAACAGTAGCCATTGCCAATTAAAATTGTTTAATAATTCTACTGGAATACTACCAACAAAACCTGCTGGGATAATTGTCAAAATTAAAACTCTTACAAACCCTTTAAAAATGGGTAAAGGATACATCGCAAAAGAAATCAATCCCAAATTAAGAGTTTTAGCAGTTTCTTCAGCGTTGCCCCAATAAAAAGATAATGAGCCCACAATAACTGCAAAACTAATTGAAATTATTGCGGAAATAATAACCAAAAGTAAAAATAATGGCCATTGCCAAATACTAAATGAGATTATTGCTAATATTAAACCAAAGATCATGTCACCAAAAGAAAAGGCGCTAGATTTACTGATTAGAAGGTGAAACAATTCACTTTTCGGTAAACCTAAATAAAAGTCTAATTTTCCTTCTGCGATAATATTAGCAACATGGTGACGGTTACCGAAAATGAAACCAGAAAAACCGTAAGAAAATGTTACTACCGCATATAACATTAATAATTCTTTCAATTGCCAACCATTAACAACATTAAATTTTGTAAAGAAAATCCACCAAAATACTATCCAAATAGCATCGTTAAGAATCATTGTTATTGATTGAAGAATAAAATTGAACCGATATTCCATTGCACTAGCTAAAGTAATCTTCATGTACTCTTTAAACAAGATTAAATGTTCTTTAAGTCCCATCTTTAGCCACCATTAATACTAATTTTTTCAATACAGATTCTATAAACAAGAGCAATAGCAATAATAAAAATCATGATCCAAAATAATTGGTTCATGATAACATTAACAAAATCTGGCCAATTAAACATGACCCATAACTTTGCGGGATGATAAGCAACATAACTGAACGGTAAAACTCTACTAAAATCACCTAACCATTGTGGAAAAAGTTCTAATGGTAATAACATTCCGCCCAGTACAAAAACAAACTTTTGATAAATGAAATGTAATGCCCGTGCATCTTCTAACCAAAACGTGAAAATTCCTAGCAAAGCTATCATTAAAAAATTGATCGTAAGCGCAAGTAAAACAGTAAGTAAAAGCAACGGCAGATGAGCTAACTGTACTTCTATTCCACCAACAAAAATTAAAGTAATGATAGCACCAATAGTAAACGTGAGCATAAAACGGAGAAAAGTGTTTCCAAACCCGGCAGCGTACTTAAAAACAATAAAGTTATAAGGTTTGTTTAAACTTTGAGCAATGTTACCTGAACGAATTTCATCACCAATTTCTTCCAATAACGGACCTTGGCTAGTAACAATAGATTCTGTCATTACTAAATACCAAACCATCATGTTAATTGTAAAACCGTCAATTAGTGAGGTACTGTCTCCGTAAACTACTTTCCATAAATTAATGAAAATAAAAATAATTAAACCAATAAAAAGTGATTTAGCTAAAAAGTCAATGATGTAAACGAAACTGTTAGATAAACTAATTTTTCCAACTTCATAGTATTTATTGAATCCCAAAATCAAACCTCTTTTTTGAAAATTTGTTCAATAATTTCTTCTATTGGCGGATCATGAATAGTAATATCATTTACTTTATGTTTAGAAAGAATTTTTTTAATTACTTCTCTAACAGGATATTTTGTCGTATCAACTTCAATAGCATGCTTATACGCTCCTCGGTAAAGTAGTTTAACATTTTTAATACCTAAATTATCAACTTTTTCGTTAAGAACTACAATAATTCTTTTCTTAGTAAGATAATCATTTCTAATTTTTTTAGTAGAACCATCATAAACAATTTTTCCATGATTAATAATAATTAACCGTTTACACAAACTTTCTACATCTTCCATATCGTGCGATGTTAAAATCACGGTAATTCCTTCTTCCTTGTTTAACTTTCTAATCAGTTCACGCATTTTTTTCTTAACAACAATGTCTAAACCGATAGTTGGTTCATCTAAAAATATGACCTTTGGTTTATGTAACAAAGAAGCAATTAATTCACATCTCATTCTCTGTCCAAGAGATAATTTCCTTACTGGTTGCTTCAAGAAACTTTCCACTTCAAACATTTCAGTTAACCTTTTTAGCCGCTTTTTGTAATCTTGATCGTCAAGTTCGTAAATTTTTGCAAAAAGATTGAAAGTATCAATGGCTGGAAGATGGTACCACAACTGCGGTTTCTGACCAAAAACAGAACCAATTTTGAAAGCTAACTTTTTCCTTTCTATCTGTGGATTATGGCCAAGGACAGAAATTTTTCCTTCTGAAGGAAAAAGTATTCCAGTCATCATTTTGATAGCCGTACTTTTACCTGCACCGTTAGGACCAATAAAACCAATCATTTCTCCTTTTTTAACATTAAAAGAAACTTCATTTACCGCTTTAAGAGATTTATATTGTGGCTTGAAAATACTTTTTAGACTGCCTTTCAAACCTGCTTCCTTCTGTTTAGCTTCGAACTTTTTTGTTAAGTTTGTAACTTTGATTACTTTCGTCATTTTTTACAACCGACCACCGGCTTGTAAACTCCACAATCTTTTATACAATCCGCCACGTTTGTTAGTTAACTCTTTATGTTTTCCGATTTCAACAATTTTACCTTTCTGGATGACTACGATTATGTTCGCTTTCATAATTGTTGAAAGTCTATGCGCAATCATGATTGTTGTTCGACCTTTCATCAATTTTTCTAAATCTCTCTGGATTTCTCGTTCAGTTTCTGAATCAAGAGCAGAAGTAGCTTCGTCCAAAATTAATATTTTCTTATCAGCTAGTAAAGCTCGGGCAATTGAAACTCGTTGTTTCTCGCCACCAGAAAGTTTCACTCCTCTCTCGCCAACAATGGTTTTTTCTTTTTTAGGAAGTGCAGCAATAAACTTATCAAGTTGAGCAAACTTAATCGCTTTCCAAACAGCACGTTTACTAGCTTGCGGATTAGCATAAGCAATATTAAACCAGATTGTGTTATCAAACAAAATTGGTTCTTGTGGAACTACACTCATACTATTATGCAACGATTCTTGAGTAACCTGACTAATATCCTGCCCGTCAATCAAAATCTGACCCTGGTCAATATCAAAAAGTCGATAAAGTAATTTAATAACGGTAGTTTTTCCACCACCGGAAGGGCCAACTAAAGCAACTTTTTGGTTCTGTCGAATATCTAAATCAAAATTTTTGATAACTTTCTTTTGTTTAGACTGCTGTTGCTGATTTAATGGATAAGAAAAATAAACGTTCTTAAACTTAACCTTACCATCTTTAACTTTTAAATTTTTAGCGTTAGGTACATCAACAACTTCGTTCTTTTCTTTAAATGTTTCAAACAAAGCGGAAACGTCAACGTTACACCTCACAAAATGTCTGTATCCGTGCAAGAAATTAAAAAGTTGTGGTACTAATTTCCAAACTGCAGAAAAGATTAAAGTAATTGTTCCTAAGGTCATCTCTCCAGTGGCAAAACTTTTGAAACTAAAATAAAACATAAATGCTGTTCCAAGAGTAATGATAAAAGATTGGATTCCAATATAGTAAGAGAAAATGTCCCAAAATTTGATCCTAGCATCTTTTAACCGGTTTGAAAGTAAAGCAAAATAACCTTGTGTCCTTTTCTCTTTCCCAAAATATTTTACAGTTTCAATGTTCATGTAAACATCGCTAATGTTCTGTTTCAGAATATCTTCTCGATAATTAGCTTCATTTTGTGGGACCCTTTGTTTATTAGTAATGATGATTCCTGAAGTTATAAAAGCGATAATCATTATGAACAGAACTAAAGCAGTTGAAAAATCAAAATATACAATCACTCCCAATGATAAGATTATTCGAAAAAATACGCCCATAAAATTAAACACAATTGAATCTAATAAACCTTCAATTTTTCCAACTCCACGAGTAAATTGGGAAATCATCGAACCAGTTTTTTTGTTCAAATGGTAACGATAAGATAAATTTAATACGTGCCAGAAAGAACTTTTTTCAACATCATTCATTAACCTTCCTTCTAAACGATTAAATAATTTAACCCTAACATACCATAACCCTGCCCCGACAAAACCACGAACAAAAATAAATAACCCTAAAATAATTAGCAGAAAAGAAACAAAACCTTCCATATCTACCGTTCCCGCTGAATAATCAGTAGCTTTATCTACTAAAAATTTGAAAATAAAGTTGTCTAAAAAACTGGTAAATTCTAAAGCTAGAGCGATTAAAACAATTATTAACGCTAACCATTTATACTTACGCAAATAACTCCAAAGTACTTTCAGATTATACTTGGTGTTAACTTCATATTTTTTTAAATCGTATCCTCTAACCATTGTCTTTTGAAATATATTATCATATATAAATTTAAGTATATATTGAGTATATATCCTTAAGAAATTGTTACTAAGAAGCTTCTTTTTTTCTATCTTTCATTAATTGATTATAAAAACGACCAATTTTTTTATTAAACCAGTCTCTACCTTCTTTCTTATTTTTATTTTTAGATTTTATAATTTCTTGATAAAAATCAGCTGGATTTAAATTCAAAAATTTTCTTACAATCTGGAACCCTTTCTTACTAGCCATCCAAACAAAATCGAAATTGTTAAAAACTTTTAACACGGGTTCATCATTAAAAGATTCACCAAAAGCCCAATCGTCATGCCTAAGAATAAACTTTTTGATTTTTGTAATTTTCTTTTTTGGATAGTTGAGTTCTTCTAAAATCTTTCCGGCAATCTTGGCCCCTTCTTCTGAATGCAGTTTTCTGTTATCTAAATTATAGGGGTCATTTTTTTCCAAAATTTTTGCATAACCAACATCATGAAGTATAATTACGGGCATTAAAAGAGAGAAATCAATTTCGGACTCATCAACATATTTTGGGACAACTTTAACTAACCATTTAATATGTTCAACATCTCCATCTCGACCTTTTTCGTAGTAAGGTAAAGCTTTTTCTAAGATTTGGTTATAGATTTTTTCCATCTTCTTAAGCATTTTTTTAAGGTATATAATTCTTTTGGGAAGTAAAATATTTAAAAGGGAACAAAATCATCATAAATAAATGATCACTGTAGCAGAAATGAAAAAACTTGAACAGAACGCTGTCCAGCAAGGTGTTTCCCTACAAGAACTAATGGAAAATGCTGGCCAAGCAGTATTTGAAACAATAGATTATAAGTATGACCTGGATAACGAAAAAATAGTAATTTTTGCCGGCCAGGGTAACAATGGTGGTGACGGGTTTGTAACTGCCAGACATTTTCATAAACAAGGTTACCAAGTAATTATTCTCTTTTTCGGTGATCAATGGAAATTAAGTGAGGAAGCAAAAGTCAATTATGACAAAATTAAAGATAAAGTTACTTTGATTGAAGTTAAAGAAAAAGAAGATTTAAAACAGTTTCGTTTTCAGAGTAATTTGAATTTCATTTTCATTGACGCTTTACTGGGTACGGGGTTTAGTGGAGAAATTAGAGAACCAATAAACTTTGCAATTGATTATTTCAATACTCAGAAAGGATTAAAAGTAGCGGTAGACATTCCTTCAGGAATTGATGGTGATACTGGAACTGGAGATAAAATTTGCAATTCTGATTTAATTGTTTGTTTCCATGACCTTAAGAAAGGACTTGAAAAGTTTAAAGATAAAACTGTAATTGTTGACATTGGCATTCCTGATATGGATGTTAAAATCAGCAAGGTTTAGTAATATTCTTTCATAATGTTTATAAGATAGTTTAAGCTCAAAATAGGCTATGGGTGGTTCTAGAATAGAATGGATTACAACACAAGCCAGAATTGGCGATTGTCTTAAATTGTTTTCTGAACATAACGAATATGTTTTTTATTGTCAAAAGAAAAACCAACAAAAATTAACCTTATCTTCTAAACACTTGTCAAGAACTCCAAACTCTTTAGTTCAATATGTAGACATTCCCCTTAATGAAAAAAAACTTTTTCGTGAAAATCTGTTAGAATACAGAATTATTTCAAAAACTGACCATACTTTAGACAGAGAAAAGCAATTAGATATTAGCAATCTTAAACAAGAACTTACTAGTGGAGATTTAGTAGAAATAGTTACTGAAACAAACAATTACGTATTTCATTACTGGTACAATGACGCTCAAACACTACCATTATTTTCTGATCATTTAATGCTTGATAATATTGATAAAAGTGAAGAAACGTTTATTTTTTCAAGTCTTAAGCCAGGAACACAAAATTATCTTGCCAGAGGAAATTTTTTAGCACAATATGTTGGCATTTTACCAGAAGAAGGATTACTTTTCAAAGAACATATTAAAGCAATGTACCAAATTTAACCAAAATAAAAATTATCTTCATTTCTGGTTCGGTAAATAATCATTTTTACTTCTCTTCTAAGATGAGGATAAAACCTACCAAGAGTAGATAAGTGGTTAATAACAAAGTTGAACCAAATCATATTAATCTGACGATTTTTGTTAAGAACAAAAACTAGTTTTAGTAACCGTAAAAGGATTTTACTTTCTTTATTTTTGTTCCAATATAATGTTTTAGTAATTGATAACCGTAAATCTTTAGCAGTAATAATAATAGAAATGAATGTTTTAATTACACTAGCCATTATTTCGTTAATGACCCAACTTTCTTGTTCGGTTTCTAATTTTGCAATAATTTGATCCAAATAAGTAAAAATGTGCGTCTCTATCTCTGAAAGAAACATTTTTTTAACCGTAGATTTACGTTCTAAAGAATTTTTTAAGTAAAGTATCCTTCCTCTCATTTTAAGAATGAGTTCAGTATAACCTTGAATAGTAGAATGAGAAATAACTAATAAATCTTTTTCTAAAGAGTCAAGATAATAAGATAAATATTTACGTAAATCATTTTCACTTGAAGAACTAGTTTTAGCAATTTTCTTTTCAACTTCTAAAGCCAGAATACGTAATGGCAATAATTCTTGATTGTAAAAAACAAAAATAGTGTTATGAAGTTTAATCACGTCTCGTTTAGTTTTTGCCTCTTTGATTTGTTTAAAAATTAAATTTAATTTTTCTTTAATTTTTATTTTAAATTCATCAATTTCTTTTAAAGCACTTTTGATAAACTCTTTCTCATTATCAATCAATGCCGGTGATTTTAAAGCCTGCTTTAATTTTTTTTCAATCTCTAATAAAATTTTGTCTAAATCAATCCCATATTTCTTTTCAAAATCACGTTCAACCAAAAGGGTCTTGGTAACGGTGTGAATCCTTTCTGTTAAGATCGCTTTACCAAGTTCAGTATCTCTTGTGGTTGCTCTTGATCCAGTAACTTCATCAAACTTATCAAGTAATGATTTTAACTTTTTTAACTCTTTTTCAAGAACTTTAAGAATGTCCGTTTCTAAAGAAATTATTTTTACTGCTTTTTGTAAAGATTTGTAAATTGTTTTATTAATTTGTACTTCAGGTAAATTACTTTTAGAACCTTTAGGAGTTAATTTAACTTCTCTTGTAACATCTAATCCTGCACTCTCTTTCATTATTGTTAAGAATACTTTTATGTTTTAAATAGGTTTCTCTTACTTTTGAGAATACACTGAAAAAAACAAAAACACATAAAAAGAAACACTTACTTTGAATATTAAAATGATTGTAGGCATAGTAGGAAAAGCAAACGTTGGAAAAAGTACGTTCTTTAAAGCAGCCACGCTGGCAGAAGTAGAAATTGCTAATTATCCGTTCGCAACAATTAAACCTAATGAGGGTATTGGTTACGTTAAAGTTACTGATCCTGCAAAAGATTTTGGGAAAGTTTCCAATCCAAGAATGGGTTTCGTCTTAAAAGATTACAGGTTTGTCCCTGTACAGATGATTGATGTTGCAGGACTTGTACCTGGAGCACATGAAGGGCACGGTATGGGTAACCAATTCTTGGACGATCTTAGACAAGCAGACGTTTTAATTCACGTTATCGATGTAGCAGGTACAACTAACGAGAAAGGTGAGCCAGTAACTCCTGGCAGTTACGACCCCGCTGAAGATGTAAAATTTCTGGAAGTTGAACTTGACATGTGGTACCTCGGCATTTTAAAGAAAGGTTGGGAAAAATTTGCGAGAACAGTTGTACAAGAAAAAGCAGAGATCCATATCGCACTTGGAAAACAATTATCCGGATTAAAAGTTACTGAAGATATGATTGAAGATGCAATTAAAGAGCTAGGCCTGAATAAAGACAAACCTAATTCCTGGACAGAGAATGATTTAAAGAAAATTGCAATCATTTTACGTAAAAAAACTAAACCAATGATTATTGCTTGTAACAAAATAGATGTCCCTGGTGCAAAGGAAAATTATGATAAATTAAAAGAAGAATTTCCTGACCATTTATTTGTAACTTGTTCTGCTGAATCTGAACTTGCTTTACGAGAAGCTGGGAAAGCTGAACTAATAGATTATATTCCCGGTGAAAAGGAATTTACAATTACAGATAAGGGAGAAAGTTCTCTTAACGAGAAACAGAAAGCAGCCTTACAGTTTATTAAAGATAATATATTAAAAAAATTTGACACTTCTGGAGTTCAACAAACATTAGACAAAGCAGTATTTGAATTGCTTGATTATATTGCCATTTTTCCTGGTGGTGTTTCAAAATTAGAAGATTCTGATGGAAACGTTATCCCAGACTGTTTCTTGATGCCTAACGGCACTACTGCGTTAGACTTTGCTTACAAATTACATACTGACTTTGGTAAGAAGTTCATCTGCGCTAAGGATGTTAGAACAAAAATGACTGTAGGTAAGGAACATCTGTTGAAACATCTTGACATTGTAGAGATTGTTGCAGGAAGATAAAATAACAACACCCTAAACCTTATTTCTTACTATAGAAATTCTTAAATACCTCTCTTATTAAACTTATATTATGGGATTATTTGTTAATATCTTAAAAAGGTTAGGATTTGTAGAAGTTTCTACATCTCATCCAGAGATTGAAACTGTCCATGTTAACGACCTTCATGATTGGGTAGAGTTAAGGGTGGAAGAGATTGTTTCAAAAAATAAACTTGACGAAAAACTTATCAATTATACTAACAAATTAAAAGATAAACGTTGGTTATTGGAATGCAAAATTGAAGATTGGGAAAAGAAAATTAACTCCCTAGGTCTTGCTTACAAAACTGGCGAAATCAATACTATTTTTGCTGAAACAATAAAATTTTTGGACCTCTTAACATTCCCTGAAAAACTTCAGATAGAAAAAGTTATTACCCTTAACGAAAAAATTGAAACTGAACTTAACAAGATTCAAGAAGCAATAGAAAAAAGTACATTCGCTCACAATTATTCTTTCATTCTAACCAAAGATGAAAAAGGTTTAGCTATCAATCCTCTACTTAAAGAATTTATTGAACTTAACCATGCCCGAAAAATATTCCAAGATGAAATTATTAAAAGTGGTTATCAAAGAATGACTTCGTTAAGAATAAAATCCTCCCAGTTGGAAGAATATCGAGAAAGGATAAAAAAACTTAACGAAAACCTTGAAGTTAAATCTGAAAGGTTAAATTCAACAAAAAATAAACAGGAAGAAAAAGAGAACGAACTTCAAAAAATAAAAAAAGAATCAAATTATACCACCATTGAAGAGATTAATTCAAAACAAAAAGAGTTAGCAACACAACTTGAAGAAAACGATGATAAAGTTTATTTATTCTTTTCAAAGATTAAACCAGTATTAAAAGAATATTCAAAAATTCATCCTGAAAATAAACTTGTCCACAACTATTTTGAAAATACAATGAACATTTTTTATCAAGATGATAAATTAGTGATCATTAATGTTCTTGAAGAACTAAAAAGTGCGCTTATGATCGGAAAGATTGAATTTGAACCGGAACAAAAAAATACTATCTTTAAACTAATTGAAAAAGCTGATTCCGGGTATTTGAAAGAATTACAAAATAACCATTTTGAATTGTCTAAAAAACAAGAAGAGTTAAGATTAAAAATAGAAAATAAAGATTCCTCGCAAAAATTTGAAGAAATCAAATATCGTTTGGACCATTATAATGAACTGGTAGGAAAACTATCTGAAGAAATGAAAGATGTTGAAGAGGAATTAAACGATAATAATATAGTAAAAAAAAGAGAGATTGAATTTTTTGTAAATTTAGTAAAAGTTGTTCTTGATAAAGATATAGAAATTAAATTTTAAACATTAATTTAAATAATCCTAATTAACCGAGATTTTTTTTTAAACTTTTGATAATTTTTTTCTAATGCAGAAATCCCTACCAATTTACTTCCAGCAAGGAATGTTAAAGTTGCCCCGCCACCGGTAGACAAATGAGTGAAATTATGTTCAAGATGAAACTTGTGTACTGCTTCAGCAGTTTCTCCACCACCACAAATTTTTACAGATCCTAATTTTCCTAAAAATCTACCAATAGTTTTAGTAGAAAAAGCATACTTTGCCCATTCAAAATAACCCAAAGGTCCGTTCCAAACAATAGTTTTAGCTTTACTAAGTTTTTTCTTGTAAAGTTCAACAGTTCTTGGACCAAGGTCAAGCGCAATTTGATAAGTTCCAATTTGGTTATAATTAACAATTTTACTTTTAGTTTGAGGAGAAAAATTTTCAGTAACAATAAAGTCTAATGGTAAAATTATTTTTTTTGCTGACCGTTTTCTTAACAACTTTCTTGCTGCTTCGACAGATTTGTTATCAATCTTTGACATCCCTACTTTTATTCCCCTGGCTTTCAGAAACGAAAACGCTAATGCACCACCGATAAGAATCTGATCAGTTTTTCTTAAAATCTTGTTTACTAATTGAACCTTGTCCAACTTTGCTCCGCCCATGATCCAAATGACTGGTCTTCTCGGTTTAAGTGCATTGTTAAGGTAAAATATTTCTTTCTCTAATAATAATCCAGCCATTGAAGGTAAAAAATGAGTGATTGCTTCAATTGAAGCATGTTTTCGATGACTAACAGCAAAAGCATCATTTACATAAAAATCTACTAAATTAGCTAATGAATGAGCAAACAGAGGGTTATTTTTTTCTTCAGCTTGATAAAATCGTAAATTCTCTAAAAGAAATACTTTGGTAGTCTTTGCTTTGTTAATTTTTTCTTTGACTTCTTTACCGATACAATCGTCAATCTTTGTAACGTTAATTTTTAACAACTTTTTAAGTTCTTTAGCCAAAGAATCAGTTTTAAGTTCCTTAACAACTTTACCTCGAGGTTTACCTAAATGTGTTGCGATGATAATTTGACAATTTTTGCTTAAAAGATACTTAATTGTTGGTAAAGACGCTTTAATTTTAGTATTATCAAGAATTTTGTTGTTATTTATGGGCACATTATAATCTACTCTTAACAAAACTACTTTATTTTCTACTGGAAATTTCTTTAAATTGAATCTTCTCATTTGCTCTTTTTTAATAATGAAATGTAAACCCATTTATAAGATTTATTAGAAATGTAAAGAGAATTATTATTTACTACTTCCTTGCAATTAGCAACATTTAAATATCAATGTTAATTGCTATAACTTTCTCAGGGGCGTGGTATTTTAACATGCATTTAGAAAAGACGATTAAAGAAGTGAGTAACCGCTATTCAGTTGCGGAAGCAGTAAATATAGTTTCTAACTTAGATTATCAAAGTGTGGTTAAAGTTTCTAATGAAAATAAAACTAAAACTGATGATAAACCAGAATTTAAGTTACTTGATTTTGAAAATGATAATGAAGATTCTGATCAAAATAAAATTAAAAGTCCGTTACTTGAAGATTCTTTGGAAGAACAATTTTTAGCAGAACAATTTTATTCATCTTCTGTAAATTATGAGGAATCAGTTTCTCAACAACCAGCACAATCAAATATTGATTTGGAAGAATTTTATGCAGAAGGAGAAAAAATCCATAAAATAGATGATACAACAGCTGAAACAATGAGCAATGAAGAGGCACAAGAATGTATGAGCCAAGTACAGTATGCAACAATGTTGGGAACATTAAACGATTTACCATTAGAAGAAAGAAGAAAGTTAGCTAACTGGATGACTTTTAATCAAACTATGATGAAAATATTTGAAGCAGAAGCAATTACTAGAGATGTTGATTATTCAATAAATTAACATTTTATTCTAAATAACACTATAATTTAACAAACATTTTTAAATCAGAATCAATATTTAACATAAAAAAAGAGTTCTTGAAAGAAGTTATAGTATTAATTGGTTTAGGAGAGTGTTTGGAGATAATAAAATGACAGATGAAAATCAACCAGAATTAGAAAAAGTAGCAAAAAGCTCACACATTTATGTTCCTGGAGAGGGTGTTTTTGATAGCCAAGAACACTTAAATGCATCAAAAACTGCTCGTGGAGAAAAACCCTATGTCCCACCATTAGCTGAAATGGGTTACACTCAAGAAGTATTAGATTACTTTAAAAAACCGAAAGATTGTTCCGATAAACATATTTGGACTTTATATTAATTTTAATTTTTTTATTTAATTCTATTTATTTCCATAACGCTAGCATTTCTTCTTCAACAAAATGCATTTTGCCAGGAATAATTAAAGAATGTAAAGGTCCACCAAAATCAAACTTTTTAATCTCAGCCAATTTACCAGCTTTAACAATAAACTTGTCTGAACCTAACCTGGCACAACCAATAACCAACAAATCGTTATTAATCAACTTTTCGTTCTTCTTTAATTCAATTTTTTCAAGAATTTCTAAAGCAGAATTTACTGTCATAAACTTATCCTCTCCTGGCTTTAAATCAAGTAAAAATAAAGTGTGTAATCCTAAACTTAAATTTTCTTGATACACATTGTACGGAGTTTCTAAGTCAGGATGATCTTCAATGAATGGGATGGAAGTAATTTTACCAAACTTATAAAGTTCTAAACCGGTAATTCCTATCGCATTTAATACAGAAGCATTATTAATCACTTTAACCTCAACTTCCTTTTCTTTAGCTAACTTAAATAATTGAACATGCGTAGTTGCAGAAAATACATCGCCCACGATTAAAAAAGCAACATCTTTAGCTTTAGCTTCAGCAATTATTTTCTCATCACCCTGTTCAGTCATTTCTCGATTAGCAGTAATAATTTCTTTATTATAGAATTTTTCTAAATCTTTAACTGAACATTGTAACAAAGAAGTATAATTTTCTAAATAAACCGAATCACATTTCTTAATAATTTCAAGTCCTTTAACGGTAATGTCACTTTCATCACTAAGTCCAATTCCAATTAAATATAAAGTCATGAACTAACAAATTTCAAGCAGTTATATAAATATTTCAGTAGAAAATATAAAAAAGTTGAAAAAAAAGAAAAAAAATTTAATTTTAAGAAATGTAAATATAATTATTAATTATAAATTTAAATCTTAAACTAGCTGTACGTTTTGAGCTTGTACGCCTTTTTCAGTTTCAACGACATCAAAAGTTACTTTATCGCCTTCATTTAACCTAACGTCTTGAGGTATTGCACTAAAATGTACAAAATAATCTTTACCGTCTTCGCCGTTAATGAAACCGAATCCTTTCTGGCCATTGAACCACTTAATAGTTCCTTCCATTTGAAATTCCTCCTAGTTAATAATACTTTCAGAAAGAGTTGTGCTCTTACTTGTGGTATTAATTTTAAGTTAATATTATCGTTTTGTTTTATAAAGGTTTCCATCCAGAAACCAAAAAAACCATTTATGATCTTTTCTTATTTTAAGCGCTGATAAGAATCTTCTAAAATAATCACTTAAAAAACAAACACTTATATAAACAACTAACTTTCTGATATTATGGCAAAACTAAAATTTAAACGAAAATGCAGGATTTGCAAAGATGTCTGGGTAACTGTTGAAAGTAGGCAACCAGTAATTTGCGATAAATGTAAGAAGAATTATGAAAAATTTAAGAAAGAAAAAGAAGACGAAGAATAATTAGGTATTTTTATAGTTACTAAAGATTAAAAGAGGTAATAAAATGACAGCAATCTTAATTAACCAATCAGTAGCTATCCTTTGTGATGGTAACAATATTGAAAGAAGTATCCACGAAGTTGCAAAGAATAATAGTGCAATGGTAAACTTTGATAAACTTATTCCAAAACTTCTTAACAACAGAGGATTGAACAGATTAATTTATTTCAGGGAAGGAAAAAATATTTCTGATAAACTTGCTGAAAGGTTACATAACCAATATTATGGAAGTGTAGTTCCGTGCCATAAATCTGCTGATATTCCACTTTCAATCAAAGCCACTCAACTAGCCAGCAAAGTTGATACAATCATTATCATGTCCGGTGATTCAGATTACGTGGATTTGGTAATTCATTTAAAATCTGAAGGTGTCCGGGTAGAAATTGCTGCCGTGAAAGAAACTACTGCCAGGATTCTTGTTAACGAAGCTGATTATTTTCATCCAATAACTAAAGATGACTGGTTCGTGTATAAATCTCCAGCAAAGAAAGGAAGAGCACCGCAAAAAATTAAAAGGAAATAGATTTATTTTTATTCTATAATTAATTTTATTATTCAATCTGGGAAAAGAAATGTTTATGTTTCAACTTATTGAAAGCGAAGTCCATTAAAGTCTTTAGGTTCTCAATATCAGCAATGTTATATTTAGTTAAAAGTTTCAACGCATTTTCATCTCCACGTTTATATTTGTACCACAATCTTACTGCTTCATAACCGTCAACTTCTTGCAAATCATCATCACGTTGAATTCCAACTTCTTTTTCGATCCGTTTTAAACCGCCCATGTAACCTAAATCTCTTAACGGGTACCTTAAATCAATATGAAACTTGTTAAAGTTAACTTCAGGAAATTTTGCGTGTAAAAACGGCAAATCAAAACATTTACCATTATAAGTTATAATAGTTTGATACTTAGCAATTTCTTCCGGAAACTGATGCAAATTCTTACCATTAACAAAAACTTTACTTTCCTTTCCATCATACAACCCTACCATAGTTAGGTCGTTACGATGCCTGCTTAACCCAGTAGTTTCAATGTCTAAAAAGCAACATTTAAAGTCACGGTAGACTCGCCAGTGTTCATTACTTGGAATATCATTAATGAAAAAATTGTGATTCTGATCCTGATGGGCTTGTAACGATCTTTTAATGTATTGGCAAACGTGCTTTTTTCGTTTAATGTTAATTTGGTCGTGATTTTCTAAGAATTCATTCCAACTGTAAACGTTCTTTTTCCAAATTTCTGTTTCTCCCGCTTTGTTAATTCCAGGAATATGTAAAAACGTATTTTGTAACATCTAACCACCTAAAAAAATGAAGAATGAACTTGTTTAAATAGTTTTTGTTATCATTAATTTAACTACCAATCAATAAGAAAACCAATACATTTATAAACCCCTCGAACAAATAAATAAGTAATATTGAATAGGCGGAAGCAGAGAGTTTATGATTATTAAATTTATACTTATTCTGTTTCACTTAAAGATTACATGAAGTAATTTTAGTATTAGAGTTTGTTCAAAGGAGAAATAAATAAAAATGTTATTTGAAAATATAAAAGTAAGTACAGAAGTGAGTAAAGCACTTAAAGAAAATGGGATTATTAATCCTACAAAAATTCAAGAATTAGCTATTCCTTTAATCTTAGAAGGAAAAGATGTTATTGGAATGTCATACACTGGTTCAGGTAAAACTGTAGCTTTTGGAGTTCCAATCATTGAAAATGTTAAACCAGGTAAAGGATTACAAGTTTTAATCTTATCACCAGTAAGAGAATTAGCAGTACAAATTGCTCAAGAATTAAAGAAATTTTCTAAATATAAAAATTGTTATGTAACTACAGTTTTTGGTGGCGTTGCTTTAAACCCACAAATTAAAGAAATGGCTAGAGCAGACATTGTTGTCGCAACACCGGGAAGGTTATTGGACCATTTACAAAGAGGAAATGTTAACTTTTCTAATGTTAATTGTTTCGTTTTAGATGAAGCTGATAAAATGGTAGAAATGGGTTTCATTGAAGATATTGAAAGGATCCTTTCCCAAACTCCTGCAAGTAGACAAATTTTACTATTCGGAGCAACAATATCTAGTGAGATTGAACATATTAAAAATACGCATATGAAGAATCCTGTTGTAGCAGAAGCAGATAAACATGTTAAACAAGAATTTTTAGAACAATACTATTACAACGTTGCTCATAACCAAAAGTTTTCATTGTTAGTACATTTGTTAAATAGTGAGGATACAGACCGAGTAATGATTTTCTGTTCTTCAAGGTCAACCGTAGAAATGTTAAACAATAATTTACGTAATAATGGAGTTAAATCAGAAATGATTCATGGTAAAATGACCCAGAATAAAAGGTTAGCAGTAATTGAAAGACTTAACAAAGATAAAGTTAAAGTTTTAGTAGCTTCAGCAGTTGCTGCTCGTGGTTTAGATATCAGAGGAATCACTCACATATTTAACTATGATTTGTCTAAAGATCCGCAAGAGTACATCCACCGAATTGGAAGAACTGCTCGTGCAGGCGGGAAAGGAAAAGCAATTACTCTATTAAGCGATAAGGATTATGAAGTTTTTAACAGTATCTTTGCAAGGTACGATTTAGAAATTAATGAACTTGAAGTTCCTGAATTTAAAAAGTTAAGATTTGAAGCAAGATCTAGAGAACGATCAGGATTTAGAGGTAGACATTTCAGTGGTCATCGAGACACTCGTGGTCACAGAAATCAACACGGCCACCATGCAGGAAGAGATCGAAGAAGGCAACCAAGATCATCTGGAATGGCACGTTCTTCAGGTAGAACTCAACCTCGTTCAAGAGAAATGACAAGAAGGTAGTAACCAAAAAGTTTATTAAAGTTTAATGATTACTGATCTTACCATGAAACCAAAAATAGCAGGAATAATTCATGAAGATAAGTATCTTAACCTTATTTTTCTTAAACGACAATCACTTCTAAAAGTGTTTAGAAAAGTTTTATCACACATTAAAGCTAGAGAAGAATCAATTAGTATGATGGTTACTGGGAAATGTATCTGTGAAGAAAGTAATCTTGAAAAAGAACAAAAAATTACAAAATTGAAAGATAAAGAGTTCAACTTTCAAGGTAAAGGTTTTATTGTTGATATAATTTATGGCAATCAAAAAGTTTTTTTCCTTGCTAACCTGACTCCAAAACTTAAAAAAGAAGTAATGAAAATTCTTACTAAAGAATGTGATTGGGTAAAAAGTAAAAAGATTAAAAAAAAACGTTAACAAAGAAATATTCTTCAGAACAATAATCAATATAAAGCAACATTTTCTCCAGTAAACTATGGTAGACTATACACAAATTTACGAAATTGGAAATAAAGTTGAATTTCTTGAAACATTTAATACTAACGAACCTATAGAAATGCCCAGTTGGGTACCTGAAGTCCCAAAAGGAACAATTGGAGAAATTGTAAGTATCAAAAAAGATAGTGTTCTCGTCGGCATAGATGGAGCATTATTAAATGGTTTAGTGCCAGAGGGACAACAAAAGCAAATTCGTTTTTACGGGCCAAGTAACCCAATTTACAAAGAGAGTCCAATTGACATAATAAAAAAATTAGAATGAAATATGCCCATTTAGCAGACCTTCATCTCGGCAGTTGGCGAGATGAAAAGATGAGGAATCTTTCTACGAAAGCTTTTCTTAAAGCTATTGACGACTGTTTAGAACGAGAAGTAGATTTTATCCTCTTTGCAGGAGATTTATTTAACACTTCTCTTCCTAACCTAGACATCCTAAAATTAGTAACAAAAAAACTTAAACAATTACAAGACCATCAAATTCCAATATACGCAATTGCCGGCAGTCACGATTTCTCACCAACTGGAAAAACTATGCTTGACGTTTTAGAAAATGCTGGCTTGTTAAAAAATGTTTGCAAGGGCGAAGTTAACCAAGAAACAAAAAAGTTACACTTAAAATTTACGGTTGATCAAAAAACAGGGGCAAAGATTACCGGGATGTTAGGTAAAAAAGGTCTTTTAGACAAAGTTTATTACCAAAATTTAGAACTAACTAACTTAGAACAAGAACCAGGTTACAAAATTTTCATGTTCCATACAACAATAAGTGAACTTAAACCTAAACATTTAGAAAAAATGGAATCGCAACCCCTCTCATTTTTACCAAAAAATTTTAATTATTATGCTGGTGGTCATGTTCATCACCCCACAATTTTGGATGAACAAAATTACGGAACTTTAACTTATCCCGGCGCTTTGTTCCCTAATAACTTTGCAGAACTTGAAAAGTATCGTCAAGGAAACTACTATCTAATCACAGTAGAAAATGACGAACAAAAAATTGAAGAAGTGCCATTAGAAGTGATTAAACACCACTCATTAATTTTTAAGTGTAATCATAAAACTCCGGAAATTGTTACTTATGATATTTTGGAACATTTTAATGAACTAGATTTAACTGATAGTTTAATTACAATTCGTACAGAGGGTATTTTAGAGGGGGGCAGAATTTCTGATGTCAACTTTAAAGAGATATTTAACCAACTCTACAATAAAGGGGCATATTTTGTGATGAAAAATACTGCCAAATTAATATCTGAAGATTTTGAAGAAATAAAAATTGCTCAATCTAACCCAGAAAATATTGAAGAAGAAATAATTAAAGAACATTTACAACAGATTAAATTGTTTGATCAGGAGACAGAATTACAAATTACAAAATCTTTAATCACTAGTTTAAACATAACAAAAAATGAGGGAGAAACAGTTACAGATTTTCAAAAAAAAGTTGAAGAAGAAGTAGACAAAATTTTAAACTTATAAAAAGATGAAAGTTAAAGAGTCGTTAAGTCGAGCTGTCCAACTTTATTTTTCCAGCGTATTAATTTACGGACTGGGAATAGTTTTATTTAGAAACGTTTCTTATTATCAAAAATTATTATTGCCAGTAACACAAAAAACTTTGCTTTATCTATATTTAACTTATCTGGTCGTATCGCCAATAATTTATGTTTTCAGAACAACAAAATATACTACTAACAAACCGTTTTTAATTTTAAGATACTTTGTTAATGTTTTCAGAAAAAATAAATTCTTCCCTAATAAAGAAGAAAAAGTTGCCTTTTTGTTCATCATTGTAAAATTATTCTATTTGCCGTTAATGATAAATTTTTTCTTTAACAATTTCAGGAATCTCATTTTAGCAGACATTAATTTTTACTGGTACTCTTTTATTTTCACATTAATGTTTACAATTGACACTTTTGTTTTTGCTATAGGTTACACTTTTGAATTTCGTTCTTTAAAAAATGTAGTTAAATCAGTTGAACCAACTTTATTAGGATGGATAGTAGCAATAATCTGTTATCCTCCTTTTAATGCCATGGTTGGGAAATATGTACCTTGGGGAGCTAACGACTACGTAACTTTCTGGAACCCAACAGCAGACTTAATTATGAAAATTATTATTGTTCTCCTTCTAATAATATACGTTTGGGCGACAGTAGCTTTAGGACCAAAAGCTTCAAATCTTACTAACCGAGGTATTGTAACAAAATTTCCTTATTCAATTATCAGACATCCAGCATATGCCAGTAAACCTTTAATATGGTGGTTAACTTTACTACCAGTAATTAATTGGAAATTTGCTTTAGGGATGTTATTCTGGACAATAATCTATTTTTTACGAGCAGTTACTGAAGAAAGACACCTCTCTCAAGATCCAGATTATCTTAAATATAAAAAGAAAGTTAAATGGCGGTTCTTCCCTTACATTTATTAAAAAATTAAAAGAAAAAAAGAAAAAATAAAAAAGTTTAGGTACTTATTTTCTTCGATGAATAATAATCCCAACTATTACTGCAATTATTATCAAAGCTAAAGTCACCCATAGCCAAGTCAAATCAACTAAGATTTTGCCCCAATCTCTTCCTTCTACAGCCACTTCACCTGCGGACTCTGCTACAACTTCACCACTAACATCTTCAACAACAGCTTCTTCAGGAGAGGCTTCCACATCTTCTTCAGCTGTTACTGGCATTAATTCTGAAATGCTTTTAATAGTAAAAGTTGCGCCTGTTGACGAAGCATTAATGTCATCTAGCTTAACACTTAAATCGTAGTAGTTATCTTCATTGACATCAAACTTTTTC
>CAZQLW010000009.1:0-31872 GCA_964594395.1 uncultured Methanosarcinales archaeon
TTGAAAGCGTTAATGTTTTTCCAGAATTCTTTTTGGGAAACTGTTTTATCATTTAAACTAAGACCAATTTCTAAAGCATATTTTCTGAATGCGCCTGCTTGATATCCTCTTTTTTTAAGTGCTGCTAAATATGGTAATCTAATATCATCCCATCCATGAAATTCTCCTTGTTCAATAGCTAGTTTAGTTTTAGATTTGCTAATCTGTAAATCAATGAAATTAATGAATCCCCAATGTTTATATTCAGGAGGGGTCCAACCAAAACATTTCATAATTAAAGTTTCTTTTCTAGCATTGTCTGCTTGATCTTTTCCGTTAAGAACATGTGTCAATCCTAATTCATGGTCATCAATTGCAACAGAGAAAACCATTAACGGCCAGACTCGTTGTTCTTTACCAGTTTTAGGATGCATTCTTTCATTAATTCTCATTAAAGAAAAGTCTCTCATTGCAGGATTCTTATCTTTTATGTTAGTTTTTAATTTCAGGACAGCTTCTCCTTCAGCATATTCATTAAACATTTTTGCATATCTAAGATTGCTTTCTTTTACTTCTAAATCTCGACAGGAGCAAGCTTCTCCTTTCTTTTTCATTTCTCGCCATTCGTCTGCATTACAAGTACAAACGTAAGCTTTGCCTTTTTGAATTAATTTTTCTGCATAATCATAATAGATTCCTAGACGACTAGATTGAACAATTACTTCTGTTACATTATTATCAGTTAACCAGTTAGCATCTTCTTCGATCATTTGATAGGCAGGAGGAAAGATTTTATCTGGATTTGTATCTTCGATTCTAAGAATAAATTTGCCTTTATACATTTTACAATATTCATAATTTAATGATGCGCCATAAGCATGTCCAATATGTAATGGTCCAGTTGGAGATGGAGCCATTCTGACAACAACTTTACCTTCTTTTGCGTTGGGTAATGGTTTTAACGGTCCTTTAATTTCTTCTTTCTTTTCTTTTAATAATTCTGGAGCGATTTCTTCTAACTTCGATTTAACTTCTTCTTTAGATAAATTTTTAATTTCTGTAATTGTTTTACTTATTTCTTTGAGAACATTAGGCACATCTTTTTTCAATTCCGGATTGTCTCTTAATGTTAATCCGAGAACGACTTTAGGATTAACAGAACCAAATTCGTAGATGTTTTTTAAACAGTGTTTGAGAATTGTTTTTTCCATCAATGATTAGAAATATGAGGTTGTTATTAAAGGTTTCGAGAAATGCTAATTCTAAAACCTGCCTTTCTCAACTAATCGTTTCATTCTTCTGACGAAAGCATCAGCTTCATGATAATACTTTTCATACTCGTGACCTTTAACTTCTTTAATTTCACGATGAGTAATCATTTTACTTAACTTATAGAATTTGTGCATAGTTTCAACATACTTTTTTTCTAACAATTTATGTTTAACATAAATTTTGTCCAACATTTCTGCAACATGTTCTGGTGTGGGGGGAATTTCATTCTTTCGCATTAAAGCTGCATGAGCAGAATCAATTACTGCCCAATACAAATCTAGAGTTGCTTGCAATAAGTGCCATTTACTGTTTAACAAAGTTCTTGGACTTCTTCCAAAATATCTCCATACAGATTCTTCACTGGGACGAATACGGCCTTGCTTTAAGAGGATTTGTAAAGGTTCAAAGAAACCAGTATCAATTAAGCCCACTCCATCTCTAAGAATGTTAACCACAACGGGGTCACCAGCTTTAGCATATTCCCAGAATGAAGTGTAAGTCATTGAAGTAATATGTAATTTAGTTGAAGTATTAGCAATCAATTTTTCAACAATAATTCTGTATCCTTCAACTATTGGGTCAGTTATTTGGAATGAAACATCATTACTAATCACCAAAACGTCAATATCACTTTTTTCTGTACTTTGTCTTCTGACTGCACTTCCAAAAAGAATAACTCCCATCAAAAAATCTCCCAGTTCATTCTTTAATTCTTGAGAAAATTTTTGGGCAATTTTAAGATCTTCTGTAGGGTATTTATGAATATTTTCATTTTCCTTCCTTTGTACGCGAAATTCCATATTAAGAACAAGATTATTTAGAGTTTATTAAGCTTTTTTAACTATTCTAGAGTAGAGAGTGCATTTTCAGCATCATTTATTCAATAACACAGCAAACTTTTTAAACTCATCTTCAACAACTTTAGTTATGTACGATACAATTATTATTGGCGGTGGTCCTGCAGGATTAGCAGCAGGGATCTATTGTGGTAGGAAAAAGCTTAAAACTGCAATTCTTACTTTAGATGTTGGTGGACAGGGGAACTTAACTTCTCACATTGAAAATTATCCAGGTGCTTTACCTCAATCAGGGATGGAATTAATGGACAAATTTAAAGTTCAGGTTGATAAGTTTGGTACAGAATTTATTTTTGGTAAAGTTAAAGAGATTAAAAAAATAGAAACTTATTTTGAAGCTACCCTTGCTAATGGAGAAAAATATCAAGCAAAAACTATCATTTTAACTTATGGGAAAGTTCCTCGAACTTTAGGTGTTCCTGGTGAGGAAGAATTTTTTGGTCGAGGTGTATCAACCTGTGCAACTTGTGACGGTCCGTTATTCAAAGATAAAGTGGTTGCTGTTACTGGTGGTGGAAATTCTGCAGTAGAAGCCGCTTTAGATTTAACATCTTATGTTAATAAAGTTTACTTGATTCATCGTAGACAAGGGTTTAGAGCCGACGAAATTACTGTTGAGAAAGTAAAAAATCATCCTAAAGTGGAATTGGTATTAGATAGTATTCCTACTGAAATCAAAGGCGATAAGTTTGTTAATAAGGTAATTGTTGAAAACACTTTAACTAAAGAAAAAAAAGAGTTAGAAATTGATGGTCTTTTTTTAGAAATTGGTTATATAGTTGATAGTAGCATGGTTAAAGAATTAGTAAAAATTAATGAAAAAAACGAAATTATTGTTAATAGTGTTGGTGAAACTTCTTGTCCAGGAATATTTGCTGCTGGTGACGTTACTAATACACCATTTAAACAAGCAATAGTTGCTGCCGGTGACGGTGCTAAAGCAGCCTTGCAAGTTTATTCCTATTTAAGTGGAGGGAAAACTTTGCCACCAGATTGGCATTAGAGGTGAAAAAGATGAAAATTAATAAAATTTTGTTATTAGGATTAATGGTTTTATCAATAGTTCTTGTGAGTGGTTGTAGTCCTTTTGTTCCTAAAGATATGGACAAATTTGCTAATTGTTTAAACGAAAATGGAGCAGTAATGTACGGCGCATATTGGTGCAGCCATTGTAATGAACAGAAAGAAATGTTTGGAAATTCAACAAAAAAGTTGAATTATGTTGAATGTACCGAGGAAGTAAATAAATGTGTTGAGGCAGGAATTCAGGGTTATCCAACTTGGAAGTTTGCTGATGGTAGCTCTTTACCAGGAAGACAAGATTTCGGAACCTTAGCAAAAAAAACTGGTTGTTCATAATTTAAGACTTTCAATCTGTTATTTTATTATTTAACCGATATATTTTTAAATGATAAAAAACTTTCAATAGTATAAATTAAAAAGGTGTTAGATGAAAAGAATAATTATTTTACTTTTAATGTTAAGCGTTCTACTGTTTTCTTTAGCAGAAGCTTATTCTACAGATAAAAATCCTGAAATTCAAGTTACTTTAATTTCTCAAGATCCTGATCCTGTTGAACCTGGACAGATCGTTAAAGTTAAATTTAAAATTGAAAATGATGGGAAACATACTGCTAATGATGCTATTGTTAAGATTTTACCAAAGTTTCCTTTTTCTTTATACGGTGATGTTGCCGAAAAAAATATTGGTAAATTACGAGCAAGTTCAATCGGAGGGGATGCTGAAATAGTAGAATTTGATTTAAAAGTTGATGAAAATGCAGTTGAAGAAGAAACTGAAATTGAACTAGAAATAAAAATAGGAACTACCAAGTTGAAATATAATGACGATGATTTCATGATTGATATCCAAACCCATGATGCGGTTTTAGATATAACTTCAATAGTTTATGAACCACAACAAGTTGTTCCTGGACAAACTGCGGTTATTAAAATTATGATAAAAAATCTTGCTGATTCATTACTAAAAGATATTCGTTTCAAGCTTGATTTTAGTAGTGCTGATTTGCCTTTAGCACCCTACCAATCATCTTCAGAAAGAAGAATTGCACAATTACAAACTAATAAAATAAGTCCTTTATCTTTTCAAATTATTGCTGATCCAGATGCCACTCCGGGATTATACAAAGTACCTTTAAACATAACTTATAATGACGAAAAAGGTAATGATTACCTTGTTGAAGACATTTTGGCAATAACGGTGGGTGATATTCCTAAGTTAAAAGTTTACATTAAGAAAAGTGGCGTTTTACAATCTAAAAAAGAGGGTAAAATTACTTTAGAAATTGCTAATGCTGGTAGTTCAGATGTTAAATTTTTAGAATTGTTTTTGTTGCCTTCAGATGATTATCAATTAGTTTCTACCACTGACTATTATTATTTGGGAGATGTTGATTCTGATGATACAGAAAGTGAAGAGATTGATGTTTTTATCGATAAAGGAGTTAAGAAACTAAAATTACCTGTATTATTAAAATATACTGATGCAAACAATAAACCATTTCAGCAACAGTTTGATTTAGAAATGAACCTTTATTCATCTTCACAATTAAAAAAGTTTGGAGTGCTAGAAACCAGTAATGCTGGATTTTATTTCTTATTGTTGATTTTAGTTGTGGTAGGTATTATTCTTTATCGGAGTTATAAAAAAGATCCTGAATCTTTTTCTAGAAGATGGAAAAAGAGATTATCTTTTCGAAAAAAGAAAAAGTAAGTAGAAGACAATAATATTAAAATAGTGGATCTGATTAACTAAATACTAAAATGATTAGAGATTACTTTATGTTGGCTTATCGAAGTGCGAAGCAAAGAAAGATGCGTTCTTGGCTAACGATGTTAGGGATTTTTATTGGTATTGCAGCGGTGGTTGCTTTAGTTTCTTTATCACAGGGTTTACAAACGGCAATTGGTGAGCAGTTTGTGAGTTTAGGTTCTGATAAAATTATTGTGCAAGGAATTAGTTCTGGTTTTGGTCCTCCTGGAACGGGAGTAGAAGTGCCTTTAACAAAAGATGATCAAGAAGTTATTGAAAAAGTTAAAGGGATTGATAATGTTTTAGGAAGACTCGTTAGATCGGTTAAAGTAGAATTTAATGAACAGGTGGAATATTCTTATGCCGCCTCTATGCCCGAAGATAGTGAAGATATTATTTTAGCGGTGGAAGCCAATAATTATAATATTGGTCAAGGTCGATTATTAAAAAAAGGTGATAAGTACAAAGTCATGATTGGACATAATTTTGCGGAAGATTTTTTCGATAAAAGTTTATTGTTAAGAGATAAAGTTTTGGTTGAAGGGGTTGATTTTAAAGTTGTGGGGATATTAAAAAAGTCAGGTAATCCGCAGCAGGACGAAACTTTAGTAATTCCAGAAGCAGCAATGCGGGAAATTTTGGGTATTGAAGAAACTTTTGATATTATTCCAATGAAAGTTAGTGCTGGAGAAGAAGTCGCAGTAGTTTCTGAAAGAGTAAAAAAAGAGTTAAGAAAACATCGTGATGTAGAAGAAGGTAAAGAAGATTTTAATATTGAAACTCCGGAGAGCATTCTTGCTACATTAACAACAATTCTTTTAATTGTGCAAGGTGTATTAGTTGGAATAGCAGGAATTTCTTTAGTGGTTGGTGGTATCGGAATTATGAATACAATGTATACTGCGGTTTTAGAAAGGACAAAAGAAATTGGAGTGATGAAAGCTGTAGGTGCAAAAAACTGGGAAATTTTGTCCGTGTTTATTATTGAAGCGGGAATGCTAGGTTTAGTTGGCGGAATTATCGGAGTTAGTTTAGGTTTTGGAATTGGTAAAATGGTAGAGTTAATTGCTTTCCAAGTTTTTGGTAGTTTTTTAATTAAAGCAGATTTTAATTTAGGGTTATTAATTGGGATGTTAATGTTTGGTTTTATTGTTGGTGCTTTGTCTGGGGCTTTACCAGCTAAGCAAGCAGCTGCATTGAAACCAGTGGATGCTTTGAGAAAATAGAAAAATAAAATAAAATGATAAAAGATTATTTTAAAATACCAGCGAAGGAAATTCGCAGAAGGAAGTTACGTAGTTGGTTAACTCTTATCGGAATTTTTATTGGTATTGCGGCGATTATTTCATTGATTACTCTCGGGCAGGGTTTAGAGAATGCAATTGAGAAACAGTTCTCTGCTTTAGGAAAAGATAAATTGTTTATTTTACCGAAAGGCGGTTTTTTTGGAATGGGTTCTTCTGAATTGCTTACAGAAGATGATTTAGATGTTGTTAGTGGCACTTCAGGAGTGAAATTGGCCACTGGTCTTACTCAGGGTTTCGCCAAATTTGAATCAAATGATTTAGTTCATTATGGTTTTATTACTGGAGTTTCTACTGACCCTGAAGAAAGGGCTTTAGTGTGGGATGCTCAAACTTATGGTATGGCTGAAGGAAGATTGTTGAGAAAGGGCGATAAGTTTAAAGTAATATTAGGTTATGAACATTCTTTACCAAATTTGTTTGATAAAAGAGTTGAATTGGGTGATAAAATTTTGCTTCATACTAAAGAGTTTAAAGTTGTGGGATTCTTGGATAAGATTGGTTCCCCCCCTGATGACCAGGCAGCAATTATTCCTTTGGATGCTTATGCAGAAGTATTTGAATCAGGTGATAAATTAAATTTTGTCATTGCTCAAACTGCATTGGGTGAAGATCCTCTTTTAGTCGGAGAAGATGTTGAAAAAGAATTAAGAGAAGATCATCGACTTGACGAAGGGGAAGAAGATTTTGATATTCAAACTCCAGAACAATTTGCAGAAACTTTTGGAGTGATTTTGGATATTGTCCAGATAGTATTGATTGGAATTGCTGGTATTGCACTTCTTGTAGGTGGGATAGGAATTATGAATACAATGTATACTGCTGTATTGCAAAGAACAAAAGAGATTGGGATTATGAAAGCAATTGGAGCAAGAAATGAACATGTTTTATATTTATTTCTGGTAGAGTCGGGCCTATATGGTTTTTTGGGTGGTTTTATGGGAGTAGTTTTAGGGATTGGTTTTGCAAAATTGGTTGAATTTGCTTTTGTTCAAATTGTTGGTCCAGCATTTTTAGAAATTAAGATAGATTGGCTCTTAGTTTTAGGTACATTGATATTTTCATTTTTGGTTGGAGTATTATCGGGAATAGCTCCAGCAAGAAGAGCTTCAAAGTTAAATCCCGTAGATAGTTTACGATATGAGTAAAAATAGAAAATTAAATAAAACCATTAAGAATATGATTTTAAGATGAAAAAAGAAATAATTATTGAATTGAAAAAAGTTTGGAAGACTTATTACATGGGAAAAGTTTCCTTAGATGTACTTAAAGGGATAGATTTAACGATAAATAAGGGTGAATTTGTAGTGATTGTTGGCCCTTCCGGTTCAGGAAAAAGTACAATGATGAATCAAGTAGGGGTTTTAGATGTTCCTACGAGTGGAACAATTAATTTGAAAGGAACAGATATTTCTACATTATCAGAATCAGATTTGGCACAGTTAAGAGGAAAAACTATTGGTTTTGTTTTTCAACAATTTAATTTAATCCCAACATTAACTGCTTTAGAGAATGTAATTTTACCAACTATTTTTCAAAATGTTTCTGAAAAGGAAAGATTAGAGAGAGCGGAAGAACTTTTACGGATGGTAGATTTAGAAGAAAGAATGAATCATAAGCCAAATGAGTTAAGTGGAGGACAACAGCAAAGAGTAGCTATTGCGAGATCATTGGTTAATGATCCTGAGATTATTCTTGCTGACGAACCTACCGGAAATTTAGATTCAAAGTCTGGACAACAAGTAATGGATTTTTTAGCTAAGTTACATACTCAGAAACATAAGACCATAATTTTGGTAACTCACGATTTAGAGTTGGTTCGTTATGCACAGAAAGTAGTTTATTTGAAAGATGGTGAAATTGTGAGGATTAAACACGGGCATGGACGTAAATAATAATAGTTTTGTTATTTTTTCTTTTCTTTTTTCATATAGAATCTAAAAAAGTTAGGTTAGAAAAGATAGAATACTACTTATCTTCTAAACCATCTAAATATTTATAAATTAATCTTTGATTTTTGATAAAATAAAGAGGGTGTGCTATAATTGCTTGAAGATTATCATTTTTGAGCAGAAAATCTAATGAGGTGACTATTTTATGGAACAAAAACAATTAGACGAAGAAGAGTCTTTTTTTGGTGAAGAGCTTGTTGAAGAAGAGAGTTCTAGTAGTAAAACTGCAACTAAAAGTAAACCTAAAAAAGAAAAAAAATCTTCAAAAAAATATGCCGAGAAGGTAGTTGAAGTTGATAAAGAGGAAAAGATGGAAAATTCTAATGAAGATAAAGATGAAGTTAAAATAATTCCTGCTACTGAAAAAGCAGAAACTGTTGAACCAGCAAAGCCCGATATTGTTGATTCTAAACCTGTCGTTGATCCTTGGGAAGACGAAGACGATTCTAATGATAGTCTTAAAAGTGCTTCCACCTGGAAATTACTTACTGGTATTTTGTTAATATTATTAGTGGTTTCAGTTTTCACAGGAGGTTTTAATATGGATGGGGCCGTTACTAGTGAGGGTATTACTTTAGCTGAAGCTGAAGGGAAAGTTTTAGATTACGTGAACACAAACCTTTTACAAGCTCCTTTCACTGCTGAATTGGAAAGTTCTGAAGATGCTGGTAGTTTGTATAAACTGACTATTTTGGTTGCTGGACAAAAAGTTGATTCGTACATTACTAAAGATGGTAAAATCTTTTTCCCACAAGGGTTTCAGCTTGACGAAATATCTCAAGCAGCAACAACAGAATCAGCAAAACTTGATGTTTCTATTGATGATGATGCTGTGAAAGGAAATGCTGATGCTCCTATAACAATAGTTGAATTTAGTGAGTTTCAATGTCCATTCTGTAAAAAGTTTTTTGATGAAACTTATTTACAGATTGTAAAGGATTATGTTGATACTGGAAAAGTGAAGTATGTTTTTAGGGATTTCCCATTAGAGTTCCACCCTAATGCTCAGAAAGCTGCTGAAGCTGCTGAATGTGCAGGTGAACAGGGAAAATATTGGGAAATGCATGATGCACTTTTTACCAATCAAGATAAGCTTGATATTGTTAGTTTGAAAAGTTATGCAAAAGAACTTAAGTTAAATACTGTAAAGTTTGACGCTTGTCTTGACAATGGAGATATGGCTGAAGAAGTTAAAAAAGATGCTGTTGATGGTCAATCTTATGGTGTTTCTGGTACTCCTGCTTTCTTTATTAATGGAAAGTTAATTAGTGGTGCAATGCCTTACAGTGCTTTTGTAACTGAAATTGAAGCTGCATTGGCTGAAGTTGAAGGCGCAACTGTTCCTGTTGATAATTCTCCAGAAGAATTAGTTGTAGTTGAAGATCCAGTTGAAGTTGTAGAGCCAGTTGTTGAAAAACCAGCAGTTGAAGTGGTTGCAACTAAAGAGTTTGCGGTAACTGCAAAGAAATGGTTCTTTAGTCCAGCTAAACTTACTGTTAATAAAGGCGATTCAGTAAAAGTAACTATTGTTCCTAATGCTTTAGATTTCACATTTTCTGTACCTCAGTTTGGGGTGGAAAATGAAGTTAAAGGAAATACTGTAATAGAATTCACTGCTGATCAAGTTGGAACATTTGAGTTTAAATGTTCAAGTTGTGAAGATTGGCGAGGAATGACTGGAACTTTAGTTGTTGAATAAACTTTTTTTCTTTTAATTTTTTCTTTCTTTTTAATTCTGCATTCTTTCTTATAAATATTACACAACCCCATAATATTTATAAACGAACAATTTTTTAAAATTATTATGAAATTTACAACTATAATTGGATTTTTAGATAAAATTGGCAAGATTGCTAATTTGAACGAGAAAGAATTGAATTTGTTAAAAAATGCAGAGAACGAACTTCAAGCAGAATTAGAAGTTAATGGTAAGAAATATCCTGCTTATCGTGTGCAATACAACAGTGCTAGAGGACCGTACAAAGGCGGAATTAGGTATCATCCTGAAGTTGATTTAGATGAAGTTAAAGCTTTAGCTTTTTGGATGTCGTTAAAGACTGCGGTTGCAGATGTTCCTATGGGTGGTGGAAAAGGCGGCATTACCGTGAATCCTAAAGAATTGTCTGATGAAGAAATTGAAGAATTAAGTAGAAAATGGGTTCAAGCATTCTATAAAAGCATTGGACCAACAAAAGATATTCCTGCACCTGACGTTTATACTACCCCACAGATTATGGCTTGGATGGTAGACGAGTATGAAAAGTTAATTGGTGAGAAAGCACCAGGGATGATTACTGGTAAACCGATAGAAGTTGGTGGTTCTCTTGTTAGAGATATTGCTACCGCTTTAGGTGGAGTTTATGTTTTAGAAGAAGCTGTTAAGAAAATTGGTTTAAATGAGAAAACTGTTGCTATTCAAGGTTTTGGTAATGCGGGAATGAATGCTGCTAAGTTATTGGTTGAAAGAGGATTTAAAATTGTTGCTGTCTCTGATTCTAAAGGTGGAATACTGAATAATGAGGGGTTAAATTTTGAAGAATTGATTAAAGTTAAATCAGAAACTGGTAGTGTAGTTAATGTTGAAAATGCTGAAAAAATTTCAAATTCAGAATTGTTAGAATTAAACGTTGCGGTTTTAGTTCCTTCTGCTTTAGCGAACGTTATTACTGCGGAAAATGCTGCTAATGTTAAAGCTAAAGTAATTGTTGAATTAGCTAACGGGCCAACAACACCGGAAGCTGACGAAATATTACATTCTGCTAATGTTTTGGTTTTACCTGACATTTTAGCTAATGCCGGTGGAGTAACTGTTTCTTATTTTGAATGGGTGCAGAATAATTATGGTTATTATTGGGATGCAGAAACTGTTAAATCAAGATTAAAAGAGAAAATGGTTACTGCATTTGGTAAAGTTTGGGATGGGTATTCTAAAAATGATTATGATTTTAGGACTAACACTTATGTTTTAGCTGTGAAGAAAATTCTTGCTGTTGAAAAGTTAAGAGGTAGGGTTTAAGTTATTTTATTTTTTTATTTTCTCAAATAATTTAATATTTCTTCTCCGGTTTTTTTAACTAACTCATAACTGGGTGGGTTTTTTTTATTTGGTCCGTTTAGTTCTAATTGAACTAGTTGAATTTTATTTTCTGATGGAGAGTATCTTTTGTTAATTTTTCCTTTTTGATAATTTGAGTCATTGAAACGTTTGTGTACAATTCTAATCTCTTTTCCACCATTTAATTTGTTGTTGTAATCAAATACTAATTTCTTTTCAATAAGCGATTCGGCTAAATTTGAGACTATTAATTCATCTAAAGTTTGACCATTTAATGTTCCTAATTCTGCTTGGTTAAATGATGATTTAATATTTCTACTACTTAAATTACGTCTATGTAAAGAAATGATCCCTATTTTTTTGTAAGAATTTAACATTTCATTAATGAGAGTAAATAAGTACCATTTTGTATCTCTGATACATCTTTTTCTAGGTCCATGGTAAATAAATGAATAATAATCTTCTTCTTGATGTAATCTTTCATTATATTCAACTGTTTTTTTTTCTTGATGATGAATGGAAACTGTTAAGATTGGTTTACTTCCTTTTATGATTGATATTTTTCTGTCCATGTTTTAATAAACGGGATTTTTAGTATTTAACCTTTTGTTGCAGTGAGGTATACATTTAGTTTAATTTAAACAGAAAAGAATAAAAACTAGCTCTTATTTTACATTTTAAAATGGAAAGAACACTAATTAAAGATCTTAAAGACAACATTGGCAAAGAAGTATTACTGAAAGGATGGATTCAAGAATTAAGAAATTTAAGCAAAATTAAGTTTCTAATTTTAAGGGATAGAACTGGAGACATGCAAACTCTTGCTTTCAAAGGAGATACTGAAGAAGAATCATTTAATGCTCTTGACGAATTTACTAAAGAATCTGTTGTAGAAATTGTGGGATTACCTAAAGAAAATAAAACTTCCAAATGGGGGATAGAAGTAATGATTAAAAGTATTAAAATGCTTAATAAATCAGAAGTTCCTCATCCTATTGACAATTCTGATAAAAGTCAAACTAACATTGATAAAAGAATTGATTATCGTTTTTTAGATACAAGAAATTTGAAAAAGCAAGCTATTTTTAAAATTCGAAGTAAGATAACTAAACTTGTTACAAATTATTTAGATAGTAATGGTTTTACAAATATTCAAACTCCAAAAATAACTACGATTGGTGTTGAATCTGGAGCAGATCTGTTTACTGTCGATTATTTTGGTAAACCTATTTATTTATCACAATCACCACAAGTTTACAAACAGATGTTTGTAGTAGGTGGATTTGAACGAGTTTATGAAATTGCTCCCGTTTTCAGAGCAGAAAAATCTCACACTACTAGGCATTTAACTGAATATACTGGTGTTGATTTTGAAATGGCTTTTATTAAAGATGAAACTGAATTAATGAATTTTATTGAAGAGATGTTAATCAGTTTATTAACTAAGTTAAAAGAAGAATCTGCTTCTGAATTAGCATTATTAGAAATAGAACATAATGTTCCTAATAAGATTCCTCGTATTACTATGGGCGAAGCTAAAGCTTTATTAGCAGAGAAAGGTAAAAAGTATTCTGATGAAGATGATTTGGACCCAGAAGGAGAAAAAATGTTAGGAGAAATTGTTAAAAAGAAATACAGTAGTGAATTTGTATTCTTAACAAATTTTCCTTTTGCAATTCGGCCATTTTATCATATGAAACCAAAAGATGATTCTAACGGAACAAAAAGTTTTGATTTGTTATTTAACGGAGTAGAGATTGCTACTGGTGCACAGCGTGAACATCGTTTAGAAATCTTGGAAAAACAAGCTAAAGAGAAAGATTTAGATATGAACAAAATGCCTGAGTATAAAGATATTTTTAAGTACGGCTGTCCTCCACATGGTGGTGTTGGTTTCGGTCTTGATCGGATTACTCAACGGTTGCTGAAGTTGGATAATATTCGTGAAGCTGTACTGTTACCAAGAGATCCGGAACGAATGGCTCCATAATTTTTTTTATTCTTTTATATCCTTTCTAGATTTATTTTTTGGTTTTTATTAACTTCAACTGTTTTCAAAGCTTTCTTTACATTTATATATCATAAAGATTTACTATTTCTTATTAAACTTAGACGGAGGTCAATATGACATTTAAAGAACAATGGAATACGATTAAAAGTAATTGGGTGATAGCTTTAGTGCTACTATTAATAGTTTTAGTACCAATGTTTTCAGGAACCACTACTACTGGTTTTGCAAAAAGTGGTAGCTTTGGAATGCCAATGATGGAATCAGCAGAGATGGCAGTTTCTGCAGATTTTCGTGGTGGTGGAGTTTATTACGGCCAAGGATTTGCACCAGAAGTAGAAGATAGAAAGATAACAAAAAATGCTTATTTATCAACAGAAATTGAACGTGGAGATTTTCAAACATCTGCTGATAAGTTAAAAAGTATTGTTGAATTAAGTGACGGCTTTTTGTTGCGGGAAGATGTTAATAAATACGGAAAAGATAAAAAATCTTATTATTCAGGAAATTATCGGTTTAAGATTGAAACTTCTAAGTATGATTCTGTAGTTTTACAATTAAAAGAAATTGGAGAAATACAATCTTTTACTGAAAGTATGGATGATATTACTGCTAGATATACAAATCTACAAACAGAACTAGATGCAGAGAAATCTCGGTTACAGAAATTTCAACAGATGTACAATTCTGCTGATAAAATTTCTGACAAAATTCAATTAGCAGATAAGATTTATTCTTTAGAAAAAACAATTGATTACTTAGAACAATCTTTAAGTAATGTTCAGAAGAAAGTTGATTATTCAACAATTAGAGTTAATCTTCAGGAGGAACGTTCTGAGTATGCTAATACTGTTTTAGTGAAATTCTCTCAGTTAGTTAATGCGATTGTGGACAGCTTTAACAGTTTGTTAACATTAATCTTTGTGGTTCTGCCTTATGCAGTAGCTTTAGGATTAATTTGGTTAATTGTTAGGGTTGTGAGAAAAAGAAGATGAGAAAATTAATTTTTTTATTTTTTGTTTTATCTTTATTTCTTGTTAATTTAGTTAATGCAGATATGATTCCTGCAGGACAGAAGTATGTTAAGTATAGCGCTGAAGTTGAGAATATTAATGCATTTCCAGAGTATACTTTTATTTTATTTGGTGATCCATTAGCTAATGGTTTGATCATTAAAAACGGAGAGGAATTTCATTTTTACAAATATGCGTCTCCCCACATTTATGCAATTAAGAATGAAAATTTTGATTTGAAAGAGTTTGAAAAAAATCGTGAAGAATATAATCTCAAAACATATTTGTTAAATAATCCCAACTTTATTGAGTCAGACTTACAATTAAAAAATTATGGTTTAGTTTCGGAGTTTGACCCTTTAGATAAAGCTAAAGATGTTCTTAAAATCAAGTATCTTGACGAGAATAATTTTGTTGTTGTTAGAGATCAAGTGATTTACACTTATAATGACAATATGGTTGAAATTAAAGAATCTAATTCTTTGAACATGGATCCTTCTAGGACCACTATCTTTCCATCTTGGACAATATCAGCTTTAGTAATGATTGGCTTATTATTATCCTTAGTGGCATTAATTGTAATCATTGTTTTAGTTGTTAGAAAGATAAGAAAATGATTTTCATTTATTTACTTTCTTTTTTTCTTACTTTTGTTTTAGAATTTGTAATTATTCTTTTATTAACCAAAGATTCTTGGAAAGAATTGTTTCTATATGTTTTTTTAATTAATTTGTTTACTTGGCCTTTGGCTAATCTTGCTTATCACCTTGGTGGGAATTTTTACCTTATTGAATTAAATGTAATCTTAATTGAGGGTTTATTGTTATCATTATTATTAAGAAAGAATTATACTTTTAGTTTGGGTTTAGCTTTTATCGCAAATCTAGTTACTGCTTTGTTAAGTTTTCTGATTTGAATTACTTTTTCTTAAACCATTCTTTAACTACAACTACAAACAAATAAATTACAATTGCAGATAAACTTCCTACTAAGAACCAAAGTGCAATGTCTGGTTGAGGAAAAGTAGTCTGTGGTAAACAATTTCCGCCTATCTCTTGAGCCACAGGAACAACATCCATCATTACTGCTTCTTCTAACATAGGGGCTGTTTTTTGTAAACTTTCTGTAGCAAATGAACCTGTTCTAGAAGTGAATGAAGTCATTAATTTTATTATTGCAGAAATTCCTAAAGCAACAATTCCTACTGGAAGAACATTCTTCAAAGCTTGTTTTAAGCCAGAAACTTTTTTGGGAGCAATAATGATATATTTATTAGCTAATTTGTAATGGTTAACTTCTCGGCCTTTCTTAGAATAATGAAACTCTTCAACTGTAATTAGATTTGCCTCAGTTAGTTTCTGTAAATGATAATGAACTGTTGAGATGGGGATGTTTAGTTCTTTGGAAATGTTTGCTTCTGTATCATGTTCCTTTTCAGCCAAATAATTAAGAATTTTTCTACTGGTATCACTAGTAATAGTTTCAGCTAACTTTTTGGTTTTCTTTTCATTTAAATCTACTAAGAGGAAATTGTTTTTTTTGCTCATTTTATTAGTTTATATTTCTTTTATTTAAATAGGTTATGATAGGTTTAAGTGTAGTTGAAGTTTAGAAGTTATTATATATAGGTTTAATATTCTTTCAGTGATGGGCGGTATGAATCCAATAGTTAAAAAGAATCTTAAATTAATGCGTAGTAATAAAGAAGGAGGGATGGCCCAGTTAATTTCAAATGAAAGTATTGGTGGTAATGCTGGTGCTTCTCATTTGGGAATAAATTTTTATTATAATAAAGAGACTGGAGAGATTGTTTATTTTGGAAATATTCAGCATGTTCCTGCGAAAATTGTTGCTAATCCTTTATATGTTGAAGGAAGTTTTTCTTATTATATCAATTTTGGAATTACTAAAAAAATGTTATTTCATGATTCAAAAATAGATCAAATACATTATAACGTAAAAGATACAAAGCAAGCTCGAATCAATTTAGCATTATCAGCGAAATTTTATAATGAACTTTATGGCGGATATAAAGAAGAAAAAGTTGCTGCTTAATCATTAAAAATCTACTGGGAACAAGAAATTTCTTAACACTAAATAAGTTATAAAGAGCCCTATCAACACAATCGCTTCCCATTTGTTTAATTTTTCATTTCTCCATAAGAACCAGAAGATTAGTCCTGCAATTCCGATTTTGAATGGCAAATCGTAAAACATAGTAACTTTAGGAATAGCATAACCAGAAATCATTGCTCCTAGGCCGAGACCCATTAAAGGATTTGTTACGTTACTACCAATTAACACGCCAGCAGAGATTCCTTTTTTACGTTTAAAGACAGCAACTAAAGCGGTTGTTAATTCTGGTAGAGCGGAAGCAATTCCTAAGAGAAGAACTCCAAAGAAAGATGCGCTGATTGATAATTCTGCAACTAATTTTGTAGAAGTTTTAATTACACTATTGGCAGCGAAAGCCATGATTGTAAAAGCAATTAAGATTGTTAAAGTTTGAAAAGTTACTTTCCAGTTTGACAATCTGTTTTTTATTGATTTTGCATGAATAACATGTTTGACATTAAGATCTTCATGTTTTTTCTTATTATTTTGTCTTTTTTTGAGATAAAATAAGTAGCCAATATAAGCAGCGAACATAATAAAACCTTCAAATCTGTTAATAAAACCGCCAAGAGTCATAATCCACATTAACACTGCTCCCGAGATAAGAGCACCAACTTCGGAAAGAATGTTTTTTTTAACAACTACAATGGTTCCAATCAATCCAACAACTGCAAGGATAAAACTTTGTTGAAAAATGTCTGAGCCAACATTTGTTCCGATGATTAATCCAGATATAGTATTCATCATCCCTGGATTTTTAAGAATATCGATACTACCAACAATTGCAGCCATAATCTCGGGTACAGAAGTTCCAATAGAAAGGATAGTTAATCCGATAAAAGTTCCAGACCAACCAAAATGGTGTGCCAATCTGATAGAATTTCTAACTGCTATCTCTGCTAGGATCAGGATTGCAATAACTCCGATGATTAAAGTAATGATTTCTGTTAACATTTTCCTCTTTTTAACTGTGGATAATATAAAAGTTTAAAAATGTTAGTTTTTTATGGTTGAATATGGATTGCAAGAAAGAAGAAAATTTAGAGAATTGCAAATGCACTTATCCTGGTTGTCCTAGAAAAGGGATTTGTTGCGAGTGTATCAAGCATCATTTAGCAAACAGAGAATTACCTGGCTGTTGCTTCGATAAAGAAGGAGAAGCTAGTTTTGATCGAAGTTTTGAGAAGTTTGTAGAGTTGGTTAATGAAGGAAAAGTTTGAGGGGAATTATAAAATGAAACTTACGCAGGAAGGGTTAGAGAAATCGCAGATTTCTCAAAGAGCATTATTTATTATTGCACAACAAGGTTATCAACCTTTTGAATATGGAAAACCTAAAGAAGTTTTAGAATCAGCTGGAGTAGAAGTAGTGACTGCTTCTAAACAAGTCGGAATTTGTACCGCTACTGATAAAACTACGACTGAAGCTACAGTTGCTATTGCAGAAGTTAATGTTTCTGATTATGATGCAATTGTTTTTGTTGGTGGTCCTGGCGCAGTTGGTTATCAGCACGATGTCCAGGCACACTTAACTGCTCAGGAAGCAATCAATCGTGGGAAGTTATTGGGAGCAATTTGCATTGCACCAACTATTCTCGCTTACTCTGGAGTTTTAGAAGGAAAGAAAGCCACAGTTTGGAATCAGGATAATGAACAAGCAGAAGTTCTTACTACTAACGGAGCAGAATTTGTTGACCAATCTGTAGTGGTTGATGGGAAGATTGTTACTGCTAACGGACCACAAGCAGCAGAAGAATTTGGAAAAAAGATTTTAGAAATGTTAAGTTAAAAGAGCAATACCTTTGCCGACCAAGAACGTTACAATTATTACTATTATTGCTAAAGCAAGATGTTCTAAAAGAGAGAAGTATGAACCTTTCTTTTTCTGTTTGATTAAATAAATGTTAAACCCAGTTAAAAGTAATAAGCCCCAGATAATCCCAGTGACTACTGCTTCTTTAATCGCTAAAAATAAAAAAGGGAAAATAAAAGTCAAAGAAAAAACAAATTTTGCTAGAAAAGTTGCAATTGTAGCTTCCCAAACTTGTTTATGTGATTGATCAAGTTCTGCTTCTTTAGAAATATGCATCCCTAATGAATCTGATAAAGCATCAGCAATAGCAATAATTAAAACCCCGCTAATAACAACCATTTTAGAGTTAGTTCCTGAATATAGTCCGACCATTAAACCGAGTGTGGTAATTATTCCCGAGGTTAATCCAAATCCCAATCCAGCTCTTAAAGATTGTTTCATTAAGTATAATGATTATTTTGATGTTTAAATGTTTTACTGAAATTACCGCAACTATTTTAAACCTAAAAATATTCTTAGTTGAAAGAGGTGAATAATGTTAAAAAAGTATGATGTGCTTTGTATTGGTTCAGCTACAGTTGATAATTTCTTAACTACTAATTGTTCTTTAAAATGTGTTCACTTAGGCGATAAAATATTAGTTACACATATGGAAAAACATTCTGGGGGTGGTGCAACTAATTCTGCAGCTGTTTTATCAAAATTAGGCTTGAAAGTAAAATTATTAACTAAGTTAGGAAATGACCATGATGCCGAATTTATAACTAAAGAATTGAAACAATATAAATTAAAAAATATCTGTTTACATACTAGTAATAAGAATACTAATTCTTCAACTTTAATTTCTTGCCCTCAAGACAAAGATCGGATTATTTATGCCCATAAAGGTGCTTCTAGTGATTTATCTTTGAACGATTTTAAAAAGTCACAATTAAGTGCCAGATGGATTTACATGGCCAGTTTAATGGATAAATCATTTCAAACTGCTAAAAAAATTGTTTTACATGCAAAGAAAAATAAAATTAATTTACTTTTTAATCCTTCTTTATATTTGGCAAAGAAAGGTAAAGCGCAACTTAAATCAATTTTAGAAGCAACAACTATTCTTGTTTTAAACAAAGAGGAAGCACAAGCTTTACTAAAAAATAAAACCGGTTCATTCAAAAAGTTACTTTTAGAGTTGGAGAAATTAGGTCCAGAAACAGTCATCATTACTAATGGTGCAAAGAAATGTTATGCTCTTTCAGAAAATGTTATTTATTCATTAACTCCGCCGGATGTAAAAATTGTTCATACTGCTGGCGCGGGTGATGCTTTTACAGCTGGTTTTTTAGCGGGGATTATTAAAAAGTATTCGTTGGAAGATGCTTTAAGATTAGGTCAAGTAAATTCTTCATCAGTAATTCAACATTTTGGTACTAAAAATAAATTATTATCAGAGAAAGAAGCAAAATTGTTTATGGAGAGGTATAAAATAAAAATCAATAAAAATGAAATTTGATTATTTGAAAATATTTTCCTGGACACCAAAAGTCATTGCTTCAATTATTTTAGTTGTTGGGTTAGTGGCACTTATTATTTACGGTTTTGGAGATTACTTTATTGCTGGAATGATGGCCTGGACAAGTTTACTTTTAACTACTCTCATTGCTTGGAAGAATGAACCTATCGGAGGAAGTATTTTCATTGTTTTAGGTTCATGTTATTTACTTTTCGCGATGGGTAAACTTTTTGATTTAACTTATATTCTTGCAGCTGCCCCTTTATTTATCCTTGGTGGCTTATTTATTTTTGATTATGTTTATTTGGGAAGAAAGGAAGAAGTTATTGAAGGGGTTGACGATTTCTAAAATGGCTGATAAACTTTACATCTTACCATTTGATCATCGTGGTAGTTTTAAGAAGATTATTGGAGTGAAAGGTCCATTATCTAAGAAAGATGTTCAGAAAATTAAAGATTATAAGCAGATAATTTATTCTGCGTTTAGAAAAGCAAAAATCAGTAAAGAAAGTGCAGGGATTCTTGTTGATGAGACTTATGGTAAAAAAATATTATTATCCGCAAAGAAGAAAGGGATCATTACTTGTTATACTTTAGAAAAGTCTGGGCAAAAAGAGTTTTTCTTTGACCGCAAAGATTACAAAAAAAGATTGAATTATTTTAAGCCCAGTTATGCGAAAGTTCTGTTACGTTATAATCCAGAAGGAAATAAAGCGATGAACAAAAGACAAGCAAAAAAGTTAGCTGAATTAACTAAATATTTGAAAAAAGAAAAGATTGGTTTCCTTCTAGAAGTGTTGGAAATTCCTACTGAAAAACAATTGAAGAAATATAAAACAAAAACTGCTTTTGATCATAAAATTAGAGCAAAATTGATGATAAAAGCTATCGCTGAATTGCAGAAAGCAGGAGTTAATCCGGACATTTGGAAATTGGAAGGGCTTTACAAAAAAGAATTAATGCAAAAAGTTGCCAATCAGGTTGTTTCGTTTAATTCGCAAGCAAGAATTGTTGTTTTGGGAAGAGGAGAGAATGAACAGAAAGCTGTGCACTGGATTAGAACAGCAGCGAAAGTTGAAGCGGTGATTGGTTTTGCGGTGGGAAGGACTGTTTTCAAGCAACCGTTGTTGGATTATCAAAATAAAAAGTTAAATAAATCTCAAGCTATTAATAAGATTACAAATAATTATTTAAATTTTGTTAGTTTGTTTGAAAAAGAGAAAATGAAACAACAAAAGAAAATCTATATTGGTAGCGATCATGCTGGATTTAAGTTAAAAGAACAAATAATGAGATGGTTAAAAAAGAGGAATATTTCTTACCAAGATTTGGGAAACCAAGTTTTAGATGTTACTGATGATTATCCTGATTTTGCTGAGAAAGTGGCTAAAAAAGTTGTTAAAGAGAAAACATTAGGTATTTTGTTGTGTGGTTCTGCAGAAGGAGTTTGTATTGCTGCTAATAAAGTTAAAGGGGCAAGAGCGGTAACTCCTTTTTCATTAAAAACAGCTAGGCTTGCTAGAGAACATAATGACGCTAACATTATCTGTTTATCAGGTTGGTTTGAACATTTGCATAAAACAACTGGTATGTTGGAATCTTTTTTGAACACTCCATTTTCGGGAGAGGAAAGGCATGTAAGAAGGTTGAACAAGATTAAAAAATTGGAAAGAAAATGAAACAAAAAATATTTCCATCTATCATGGCAAAGAATCAGAAAGAATTAGATCTTGATTTAAAGAAATTGAAAGGTGTCGTGAAAGAATTACATTTAGATGTGGTTGACGGTAAATTTGCTAAGAATAAAGCGATGAGTTTTAAGTTTAGGTTAAATAATGATTTTAATTATAACGTTCATTTGATGATTAATCGTCCAGGAACTTGGATCGATAAGTATGGAAAAAAAGTTAATACCATTATTATTCATCCGGAAGTTGTTGATGATTTGGATGGGTTAATTAAAAAAATAAAAAATAAAAAGAAAAAAGTTGGGTTTGCGTTGAAACCAGAAACAAAGATTAAAGAAATTAAAGGTTATTTGAGTAAGATTGATTATGTTTTAATTCTTACAGTCCATCCCGGTTTTTATGGGGCAAAGTTTTTGTCTGTGCCGTTGAAGAAGATTAAGCAGATTAAGAAAATTAACCCTAAGATTAAAGTGATTGTTGATGGTGGAATGAATCTGAAAACAATTAAGAAAGCGGTTAAAGCAGGAGGGGATTTATTTGTTTCGGGAAGTTTTGTTACTAAAGCAGATGATCCTCGGGAGAGAATTAAGAGTTTGATGAATTCTATCAAAAATACCAACTAGCTATAATTAACGCAGTATAAAGAATAAAACTAAGTGTAAAATAACCAATATGCCCTTTCTTTCCAAATGGGATGTGGTGTCTGATGATTGTGTAAAGTAATACTCCGATTGCTATTCCAATTAAAGAGAATTCTACTTCTGCCGGAATATTTCCCCAGATAACTGCGATTGCTGTTCCAATCAAAGTTGCTGAAGAAAGAAAGATTGCTTTGATTTTTAGAGGATGTGGATTTGCAGGAAGATTACTTAGAAAAGTATAAGAAATCATAGGGATAGAGAAAAGTATCGCTTGGGTAGCACTGCCACGAGCGAAAGTTACCAAAATAATTCCAATAATGATATGGTAAACAAATGAAAACACTGTTTCTTCTAAAGAAAGCATTTTTACTAATTCTATTTTAGAATTATGTTTATAAATTTCTTTCTCAATAACATGATGGATAATAAAACCTAAAGGGATTGAGATATAAACAAATCTGCTTAGAGAAATGGCCGCTTCTGTAAAGTTAGGAAATAGTTCTAATAAAACATAAGTTATAGAAACTCCAGCAGAAAAAGAAATTATTTTTCTAGAATATTCTTTATGTTTAATACTAAACTTACGGCTATAATAATGTGCAAAAGAAATGATTACTGCAAGTAGTATTGGTAAATAATATTGATCTATCACTTAACTTAGAAATATTTAGGGGTTAATAATATTTTCTGTTATTTTATGCAGTAGTGGGCAAGATTTATTAATAAATAAGATATTATATAGTTCTTAGAGGTGATATCATGTTAAAAAAAGTTTTTTTTGTTATTTTGTTAATGGTTGCTGTTTTATTTTTAGTTGGTTGTAATGATGTTGAAGTTCAAGATGATTCTGTGGTTAATGCTGTTGATAATGTGGATATTGTGGATTCTGTTGATAATGTCGAGGATACAGATACGAAAGAAATGTCTGAGGAAGAAATGGAAAAAGTTGCGGTGGAAAAACAACAACAGTTGGAAGAAGAATTAAAAGATGTTGCTGCTTGTGATGATTGGAAATGTGAAGATTTAGTTGATGTTTTGACCGGAGAAACTTTTCAAGTTAAAGATTACGAAGGAAAACCAATTTTGGTTGAAAGTTTTGCTGTTTGGTGTCCAACATGTTTAAAACAGCAACTTAAAATGAAAGAATTGTTAGAAAGTGATGGTGATGCAATAGTCCATATTTCTTTTGATACAGATCCAAATGAAGATGCAGAGCTTGTTAAAAGTCATGCAGAAAAAAATGAATTAAATTGGATATTTACTGTTTCTCCGGTAGAAGTTACGAAAAAATTAATTGACGAATTTGGAATTGGAGTGGTTAATGCTCCATCGGCGCCAGTAATTTTGGTTTGTGAAGATCAAAGTACAAGATTATTAGAAAGAGGAGTTAAATCTGCTCAAGAATTGAAAGATGAAATAGCGAAGGGGTGTTAAAATGGTTTCAGCATTACTTAATTTGTGGCTTAGTTTTTTAGCGGGATTGTTTGCTCCTATTGGCGCGGTATGTGTTTTGCCACTTTATCCTGGTTTCTTATCTTATTTAGCAGGACAAGTTTCTCAAGTTGAAAGTGATGAAACTGCCAATAAAAAGAAAATTATTATGTTTGGGGTGATAATAACTTTAGGAGTAATAATTTCCATGTTTTTGTTTGGGTTAATATTTACATTCTTTTTACAGGAATCGTTAACAAAAGCGATAGGGGTAATTTCACCGATTGCTTTTGGGATTTTAGGAATAATTAGTTTACTTTTAATTTTTAATTTTTAATTTTGATCTAGGTAGGTTTTTACCAAAATTACATTCTCCAGTTAAAAAGAACCCTTACGTTAGTAGTTTAATTTTTGGATTGTTTTTTGGAGCAATTGTATTGCCATGTAATCCTGCCTCTCTTGCCGTATTATTTGCAATTAGCACTTCAATAATGGATTTCATTATTAATCTGTTGAATTTTGTTGTTTTTGGTTTTGGGATGGGTTTACCTTTGTTAGTATTTGCATTGATTTCAGCGGCAAAGAGTAAGGAAATTATTGGTTTTTTAACAATGAGAAAGAAAATGATTAATCTGATTGCAGGATTGATTATGTTAGTGATATCATTATATTACTTGATTTTTGTGTTTAAGATTTTTGGTGGTTAAATGCAGACTGAGAAAAAAATATTGAAGATTGCAGAAAGAGTTAGTGATAGAAATTTAGCCTGGGCATTGATTGGTAAATTTTTGTTCTTTTTTGCTTTAGGTTCAATCTATTCTATCACTTTGATTAAGTACGGGTATTATCTTTTAGTCGGTACTGTTTTTCTTTTAATTAATTATTTGATTAATGATTTTCAGTATTGGTTGAAGAAAAGAAAGAGTGGCTGGTTGAATCGTGGCATGGGTTTTTTAGGATTAATTTTGCTAGCATTAATATTTGGAATGCACTCTTCGCAGTTACCGTTTAAATATTACATTTTAAGTTTTGGAGTAATAATGGTTTTACCAGCAATTTATAATTTGGTTAAAAGAAAAAATGAAAATTAAGTTTTTGTTTGGATTTGTAACTTTTTTCATATTATTGTTTTTAATGGTTAGTTGTACGAATGTTACTGAAGAAATTGATGAGGAAGAAAAAATGGTAGTAAAAGAAGTAGTAAAAGAAAATAATGGTGACGAATTTGAATTAGCAACTTTTGCTGGTGGATGTTTCTGGTGCATGGAAGCTGCGTTTGAAGATTTTGAGGGAGTGGTAAATGTCATTTCAGGATATTCTGGTGGTAAAGAAGAAAATCCTAGTTATGAAGAAGTATCTACAGGAAAAACGGGTCATAAAGAAGCGATTCAAGTTACTTATGATCCCAAAAAAGTTAGTTATGAGGAATTATTAGATTTATTTTGGCGACAGATTGATCCAACTGATTCAGGTGGACAATTTGCTGACCGTGGTCCGCAATATTTAACAGCAATATTTTATCATGATGAAACTCAGAAAGGATTGGCGGAGAAGTCTAAAGACGATTTAAAGAAAATGGGAAAGTTTGACAAACCAATTGTGACTGAAATACTTCCATATGAAAATTTTTATGTTGCTGAAGAGTATCATCAAGATTATTCAAAGAAGAGAACTGTTGCTTATAAGATTTATGAGAAAGGTTCAGGAAGATTAGATTATAAAAAAGAAATGTGGGGGGGTGAAAAATGAAAAAAAAGATTATGTTTTTTATGTTATTGATTTGTTTATCATTTTTAATTGGTTGTACGGAAGAAGTAATTGAAAGTAATGAAGATTTAAGTAAAAGCGATATCAATGAAGAAGTTTATGTTGAAGTTCCAATGGAAGAAGTTGCTGAAGATTCGGAAGAAGAAATTATGGTTACTGCTTCTGGTGTAAAGTATTTGGTTAATCCAAACAAGATTCTTTCTGGTGGTCCGCCAATGGACGGAATTCCCAGTTTAGATAATCCAAAATACGTTCCATTAGAAGAAGCTGATGAGTGGATTGAAGATAATGAATTAGTTTTAGCAATTATTTACAAAGGCGTTAAGAGAGTTTACCCTTTACAAATTTTAGTTTGGCACGAAATTGTTAACGATCATATTGCTGGTGATCCGATTTTGATAACTTATTGTCCGTTATGTGGAAGCGGGATAGCTTTTGAAGGCAAAATTAATGTTGATGGTGTAAAAAAAGAAGTTGAGTTTGGTACTTCTGGAAAATTGTACAATTCTAACTTAGTAATGTATGATCGAGAAACACAATCTTATTGGACACAAATTGATGGGAAAGCGATTGTTGGCGAACTTACTGGACAAGAACTAGTTGAAGTTTCTATTGATACTGTTGTGTGGAGAGATTGGAAAAAAGTTCATCCTGATTCAGAAGTGTTAAGTCAAAAAACTGGTCATCTTAGAAATTATGGTAAAGATCCTTACGGAAGTTATTATGAAAATAGTAATCTGTTTTTTCCTGTAGAGAATGAGGATAGTACAATTCATCCGAAAACAATCATTTTTGGAATTGAAGTTAATGGTGTTTACAAAGCTTATAAGGAAGATGATTTGATTGAGATGGGAATGATTGAAGATACTATTAATGGTGTAAATGTTAAAGTTGAGAGAGATGAAGCGGGGATTGTAACTATTATGGATGTTGATTCTGGCGATGAGATTATCAAAGAAAGAGACATGTGGTTTGCTTGGTATGCATTTCATCCTAATACTTTACTTTATGGGGTTAATTGATAATGGTAAGATTCAATAAAAAACATTTTCGGGTAGCTATTTTTGGTTCTGCTAGAACTAAGAAAGGTGAAAAGACGTATACGCTTGTACATACTTTGGCAAAGATGATTGCTGAGAATAATATGGATTTAGTTTCTGGTGGGGGTCCGGGATTGATGGATGCATCTTCTCGTGGACATCATTTAGGGAGGAAGAAGAAAGGTAAAAATAATGGTTCTCATTCAATTGGGTTAACAATTAATCTTCCATTTGAACAACACGATGGTTATCATTTAGATATTAAAAAAGATTTTAACAAATTTTCTGGCAGGTTGGATACTTTTATGAAATTGTCTAATGTTGTTGTAGTAGCTCCTGGTGGTATTGGGACGATTTTAGAATTGTTTTATACTTGGCAATTATTACAAGTGAAACATATTTGTGATAATGTGCCAATAATATTACTTGGGCCAATGTGGAAAGGGTTAATTGATTGGATGAAAAAACAGCCCGTGAAGAAAAAACTAGTGAGTCCAAAAGATTTTGAGAATATATTTTTAGTTAATACTTGTCCGCAAGCGATGAAGATTATTAATCAAGCTAAAGAAGAGCATGATAAAGGGCACGGGAAAGTATGTTTGAATATCAAGAAATATAAATAATTTTTTTACCTCTTTTCTTGTTTTCTAACAATTGCATGTCCACCAAACATGTTTCTCATTGCAGCAATTAATTGGCCACAGACTTTCATTTTACGTGAACGTTCTCTCATTAAATGAGCTTGATGTAAAATTGGCATGTTACTTAGTTTTTCCAACATTTTCATTTCTTCTTCAGTTTCCCCTTTAGGTACTTCACAGGATATTTGTTTTAAATAACCTGGCTTTTTGAAAGCGTGCCAGAGCCAACCCATTAATTTACCTTCAATAATACTACCATGAGAATAAACTTTGGCAACTTCTTTAATATTAGTTTTAAATTTTGGAACTTGTTTCTCAACTGCTTTGAAACCTTCAGCAATTGCGCCCATCATTCCATATTCAATGGCATTGTGGACCATCTTAACAAAATGGCCTGCTCCAGGATTACCCATATAACCATAACCTCTTTCAACACATTGATCTTTGAAAAGTTTTTCAACTTTATTGAAAACTGGTTTATCTCCACCAACCATCATACAAGCGCCATATCTTGCGCCTTCAATTCCGCCAGAAGTGCCACAATCAAGAAATTTGATGCCTTTCTTTTTCAGTAGGTTATATCTTTGAATGGATTTAGTGTAATAGGAATTTCCACCATCGATTATGATATCATTTTTGTTTAATAGAGGAGTTAATTTTTTCAGTGTATCATCAACATACTTAGCTGGAATCATTAACCAGATGATTTTTTGTTTAGGCAATTTTTGGATAATTTCTTTAATTTCATATGCAGGAATAGCTCCTTTTCTGGCTAATTGCTGGATTGGTTTTTTGTTAACATCATAGACTACTAATTTATGTTTATGTTCTAATAGATTTAGGCACATACTATAACCCATTCTGCCTAATCCAATAAATCCAATTTTCATTTTATTCACCTTTTCTTTTTTCTTTCTTGATAATAAATTTAGTTGCATCAGTAAAGTTTTTTGCTAAATAGATGTTTCTTTTATTTTTTAACTTCTTTATTTTTTCAATCTCTTCTTTTTCTCCTTTAAACGGAACAAAGATGCCTTGGCCTTTAACTTTTAATGCGGTTTTAACATCTGAAATTCTATCTCCTATGACATAAATGTTAGTGTTACTTTTCTTAAGCCCTTCTTTTTTTAAAGCGTCAAAGACCATGCCAAAGTTTGGTTTAATACAAGTACAGTTACAAACTAACTTTTTATTGAATTTGTATTGGTTTCTTTTTCTGGTATAAGCTGGAGAGGCATGACCGCAAACAAAATGTCCATCAATTTTTGCTCCTTTTTTGTTTAGTTTATCTTCAATATATTGAGCAACTTGTTCTGCTCGTTTTTTTGTAAGTAATTTGAATTCTTTAATTGCTACACCTGGTTGGTTAGTGATCATATAAATTTTCGCATTTGGGATTTGTTTCAGTTTCTTAATACCGCTGATTATTCCTGGAAGGAATTTAATTTTTTTTCTCCAATCGTTTGTTCTGCCTAAATGGTATTTATTATCAAAGATTAAAGTGCCATCTCTATCAATTAGAATTAATGGAGTTTTTTTTTGTTTTTGATTCATTTTACTATTAGATGCCACTTTTTGTTATCTTTTTTAATCAATTTGTCAGCTTGTTTTGGATATGTTCCAATTTTATATTTGTATAATTTCTTTTTTTGTTTTACAATTTTATCAGTAATTGCCCATTGTTGTTCGATTTCGTCTGTTCTAACAAAAGAAGATTGGTCTCCTTCAATAACATCTTCTAAAAGAGTTTCGTAGGCTTTAGGTGTGTTAGGTCCAAAAGTACAAGCATGACAGAAGTCCATCTTTACAGCAGTGACTTTTTCTTTTCCGGGAACTTTAGCGTTCATTTGCAGATAATAACCTTCTTCTGGTTGAATTTGGACAGTCAAGTAATTGGCTTTAAAATCACAATGATGATTAAAGTCTAAACATTGAGCTTTTTTAAATTGGAAAAAAATGGAAGTGATTTTATTTTTCATTTTTTTACCAGTGATTAGATAGAATGGAACATTTTTCCAACGTTTATTGTTAATGAACAGTTTTGTAGCAGCAAACGTTTCTGTTTTTGAATTTTTTGGGATTCCTTTTTCTTTTTTGTAACCAATATATTGGCCAACAACTAATTCTTTAGAAGGCTTTACTTTTTTTAGAATTTTTACTTTTTCATCTCTAATATAATTTCCTGATAACTTTTTTGGTTTTTCCATAGTACTTAGGGAAAGCATTTGCATCATATGGTTTTGAACAACATCTCTAATAACTCCATACTGGTCATAAAATGGGCCACGTTCTTCTATTCCAACTTTTTCACTGAGAACAATTTGTACATGGTCAACATGTTTTTTGTTTAGTAATGGTTCTAAAAAAGTGTTAGTGAACTTAGTAATAGCAATGTTTTGAATTAATTCTTTACCTAAATAATGGTCAATTCGATAAATTTGTTTTTCTTTGAAAACTGTTTTAATTGTTCTATTAATTTTTTTGGCTGATTTTAAGTCATGACCAAATGGTTTTTCGAATACTGCTCTTACCCAGTTATTCTTTTCTTTAGTTAAAGCGCACTTTTTTAATGTTTTAGCAATAATCGGAAAATGTTGTGGTAACGTTGCAAGGTAAAACATTCTGTTTCCAGAAAGTTTATTCTTTTTTTCAATATTTTTTACAAAAGGTTCTAATTCACAGAACTTATTTTGTTCATAGAAATCTAATGGCAAATAATGAAAATTGTTTTGTAGTTCTTTCCAATTTTTTTGTTTAATATTATTGATGTGTCTTTTTGATTTATTAAGAATAGTTTTTGCTTTAGTTTTATTTCTAGCAACCCCAATAACTGAAAACTTCTTGATTCTTTTACTTTCAATCAGATGATAAATTGCCGGAATGAGTTTCTTTTTAGTTAAATTGCCTGTTGCTCCTAGAATGATAAATGTTACGTCATCCATTATTTCCTCTTTTTTAAATTTAATCAACAATTGGTTTAATTGTACTTTTGAACATTTTTGAAGTTTGTTTAGTATAATTTTCAATATTTTTTTTGAAATAATCTGGATGTTGTTTTTGGATTTGTCCGATGATGTAATAGCCGAGAGCCATTACTGTTGCTGGACCGGCGTTTTTTGGTAAAGATACGTTTAATCTGTTTTTCTTATTTCCAAATTGTTTATTGTTGTACCCCAAACCAATAAAGAATTCTTTATCAGAAGGAATAACTGTTTTTGCATGTTTTGTTTGTTCAATTGTAAACACTCTTCCGTTAATCTTTGGTCCAAAGAGTTCGTCAAATTTAGTTTGAAATAGTTCTCGAACGTTATCAAATTCTATTGGCATAATAATGTAAAAGGCGTTGAATTTTTTCAGATTCTTTGGAACTTTTATTTTTTTAATATTATTGATAATTTTTTGAGGGGATTCTTTTGTTTTTCCTAGGATCATACCCATATATGTTGAAGTGTTATATGTGTAGGGTTCGGTATTTTTTGGATAAAAAAAAGATTTCTTGACAAATTTGTTTGCTTCAGCATTAGGGTTATTTGTAACCAGAATAGTCTCAATTTTTCTTCTTTTAAGATCTTTAGCAATAATTGGGGCATGTTTTTCTCCAGAAGCAGAAATAAGAATTGCTCCATCAATATTCTTGATTGCTTTTAGTTTTTGTTTATAGTTGCCTTCATCAGCAAATACTGCATCTTTATCTGCAAAGATGATTTTGCCAGTTACTGCGGCATTTCCACTTCCGAGAATTAATGGCCGTTTATATTTTAGATTTAGTTTAGGCAATTTACTTTTCTTAAATAGGTTAAGTGCATCTATTACTACTTTATCTAAATCTGGTAGTTTTGTGGATTTCATTTTGTTAGTTTTACATAATCAGGAACAATATCTTTAGTAAAATTTTTCATTCCTTCGTAAGTTTTAGTGTGTTTAAGCATGTTTTGGATTACTGAGAATGGTAATGTGGAAATGTCTGCTGCTACTAATGCAGCTTCTCTTACTTGACGAGTGTTTCTTAAAGAGGCTGCAAGAACTTCTGTTTTATAACCATGACCATCTAGAATTTCTACACATTGAGCAACCAAGTCAATTCCAGAAACAATGCCGTTATCGTTAAGAGTTGTTTTACCTTTTTCTTTCCCTTCCATTGGAAAGTAATCAGTTTTATCAAATTTAATTTTATTGTTTTTTTGAATAAAGTCATCAATTCTTCCTGCGAACGGGCTTACAAATGCTGCTCCTGCTTTCGCAGCTAGAAGTGCTTGTTCTGGAGTAAAGATTAATGTACAATTTACTGGGATTCCTGCTTTGCTTAAAGCTTTAATTGCTTCTACTCCTGCAAAATGAGTTTTATCGGCATCTTTAAATGCTGGATTGATTGGGATTTTAATGTAAACATTGTTAGCAACAGGATTGAATAGTTTGTAGAGCTTTTTACCTTGTGCAATCATCCCTTTAGCAGAGGTTTCAGTTACTTCTAAACTTACGGGTGTGTTTTTAGCAATTTTAAGAATTTTTGTGATGTACTGTTTTAAATTAACGTTTTTATGTTTATCTACAGCTTTTTTCATTAAAGAGGGATTGGTTGTAATTCCATCTGCGATTCCCCATTCATAAGCTTGTTTAATCTCATCTAAGTCTGCGCTATCTATAAATATCTTCATGGTACTTCACCTCTTTTTTTGATGGTTGTTGATAATTTGTCAACTTTGCCAATGGAGGCGCACGAGGTTGCTAAAAGCAAACTCGTAATAGGCGCCGTGCAAGTAGACAAATTATCAGTTTATTTTGATAATTAATTATTTTAAAGCTTCTTCGATTTTACCTTGATCAAAGCCGACTAAGATTTTTCCGTCAATTTCGATTACTGGAACGCCCATTTGACCTGATTTCTCAACCATTTCTTTCTGAGCAGCTTCGTCTGAAGAGACGTCAACATCAGTAAATTTAACATTATTTGCTTTAAAAAATTCTTTTGCTTTCTTACACCAAGGACAGGTCTTTGTCGAGTATATTTTAACTTTTTTTTCTG
>CAZQLW010000010.1:0-31289 GCA_964594395.1 uncultured Methanosarcinales archaeon
TTAAAATAGGAGAAAATGTAACAAAAAAAATAAAAGACCTTAAAGTTGGTGAAAAAGTAATTTCTTATGATTTTAAGAATAAAAAAGAAGTTATTTCAGAAGTTAGTGACTGGTGGGAAGTTGAAAAAAACCTTATTTATGAAATAAAAACTGAAAATGAAATGGTTAGATGTTCTGAGGATCATCTTTTATTTGTAAAGAGAGATAACCAAATTAAAGAAATACCAGCTCAGGAACTAATAATTAATGATGTTTTATTCAATGTTAATGGAGAAACAAAAATAGTTAATATTGAGAAAGAAAAAGGTAAATTCAAATTAATTGACATATCAGTAATAAATGAAAATTTCATAGCAAATGGCTTAATAGTACATAATTCTGCTCAACGTTTCGCTAGACTTAGAGAAGGTGCTTACAAAGATCATTTTAAGAAGATCAGTGAACATATGAAAGATCAATTATTATCTTTAGGTAATAATTTGAAAGGTATTATATTAGGTGGTCCGGGAACTACTGTTAATGATTTTATGAATAAAGATTATCTTACTGGCGATGTTAAAAAGAAAATCATTGGAACTAAAGACTTATCCTATACCGGCGAATTTGGCTTACAAGAATTATTAGACAAATCGCAAGATCTTTTAGCAGAAGAAGAAATTGCTCAAGAGAAAAAAATTATGGCCCGGTTTTTTAACGTGCTCAGAGATTCACCAAAAAAAACAACTTATGGTGAAAAAGAAACAATTAAAGCGTTGGATATGGCTGCGGTTGATCTTTTATTAATCTCGGAAACAATTGAAGAAGATAAACTCACCCTTTTTGAAGAAAAAGCACAAACTGGCGGTGCGGAAGTAAAAATAATTTCTATTGAAACTAGAGAAGGAGTCCAACTAAAAGATTTGGGCAGTGTTGCCGCTATATTAAGATTTGAGATCGAATAGATGAACCTCATCCAAGAATCTTTTCAAAGATTATTCCCAGAAAAAGAATTTAAGTATCAATCTTACTTAGAATATAATCGAAGATTATCAAACTTTAATGCGAATATTAAATATGATTATAAAAAAATTTCTGTGCACTTAAATTTACAATGGAAAGATATTGATAACGAAATCAAAATCGGCCTGATCCAAACTTTATTATTAAAAGTGTTTAAACAGAAAAAGAAAAACACGCAAAACATTGAACTTTACAATAATTTTATCAAAAATATTCCAATTTTAACCGAGAAAACTAAATCAGATCCTATTTTAGAAGCTTCTTTTGAACGAGTTAACCAAAATTTTTTCTTTTCACAAATAGAAAAACCAAACTTAACATGGGGCACAAATTCAAGAAGGAAATTAGCTTCTTATAATTATCATGATGATACTGTAACTGTTTCTACCATCTTTAAAGAAGTTAATGAAAAAGTTTTAGATTATTTAATGTACCATGAACTTTTACACAAATACCACCAGTTTAAACACAAAAATGGAAGAAGTTTTTTCCATACAAAAAGTTTCAAAGATGACGAAAACCTTTACCCTGACAAAAATGAGGTTGAAAAGGAAATAAATAAGATTATTAGAAGTAGTAAAATTAACAAAAACAGTAAAAAATCTCAAAAAAGAAGTATTTGGAATTTTCTTAATTGATTAAATTTAAAAATGTTATTTTTATATTTATTAATAGAAAAATACGTTTTTTTGCCCTATTTTCCAAAATATTTAAAAACCAGGGGTATTTTTTAAATCAGATGACAAAGAAGAAGTTTCTCTCACATAACGCTATGGATAAAATCATGCGTGAAGTAGGAGCTTTAAGAGTCTCAGATAACGCTAAAGCAGCACTAGCAGACGTTTTGGAAGAAAAAGCTTTGGAAATTTCAGCAGAAGCAAAAAAACTTGCTGAACATGCAGGCAGAAAAACTATTACTGAGAAAGATGTGCATTTAGCAACAAAATAATCAAAATTAAGATATGGGTGGTTTATAATGTATGAAAAAAAATTAGTCACTGTAGGTGGTTTGAAGAAAGGAGACACAATTATTATTGACGGTTCTCCGTGCAGAGTTACAGATTTGTCTGTTTCTCGTCCAGGTAAACATGGACACGCTAAAGTAAACTTAACCGCAGTAGGAATGCTTGACGGTAAAAAGAAACAGACGGTAATGCCCGGTCATGATAAAGTTGAAGCACCGATTGTTGATAAAAGAAATGCTCAAGTCTTATCAATTACTGGAAACATGGCTAACGTTATGGATACTGAAACTTACGAAACGTTTGAAATGGAAATTCCTGAAGAATTAAAAGAAGGCGTTAAAGAAGGTGTAGAAGTTTTGTACTGGGGAATTATGGGTACAAAAGTGATGAAACAAATCAAATAAATTATGAGGTAACGTTTATATGGTAAAATTTGAAGAAGCTGGTGCAAGGAAACTGAAAAATATTTTTGTTTGCAGAACTTGTAAATCAAAAATTAGAGCTCCGAGTTTAAAGGTATCACAAAAGAAAATTAGTTGTCGAAAATGTAGTGGTAAAAAACTTCGTCCTAAAAGGAAGAAGTAAACTATAATTTAAAAAAGAGGTTTTTTTGATAGATGTTAAGTTCAATAATTGATTTTATTATCAGATACAAATATATTTTTATCTTTTACTTAATTGTAATTATTTTTCTCTATATTAAAAGAAAAAAACTTGACTTTCAAGCAAAAATTATTATTCTTTACAGAATGAAGTTCGGATTAGTTTTCATTGAAAAGTTTGTTAAAAAATATCGAGAATTTGTTATTCTTTTAGGGTATATTGGCGTAGGAGCTGGTTATGTTGGTTTAATCTTTATCTCTTACATTTTAATAAAGAATTTATACGATTTAATAACTGTGCCCGCAACAGCTTCAGGAGTTTCTTTAGTTCTTCCTGGAATTAACGTTCCAGGTTTAGGAGTTTTACCTTTCTGGTATTGGATAATTGCAATTTTTATTATTGCTTTAGTGCACGAGTTTGGGCATGGAATTGTTGCTAAAGCTCACGGTATTAATGTTAAAAATACAGGAATTGTTTTACTGGGACCAATCATTGGTGCGTTTGTTGAACCTGATGAAAAGAAAATGGCTAAAGAGAAAGACATTACTCAATATTCGGTTTTGGCTGCAGGCCCTTTCGCAAATATTATTTTAGCAATCCTTGCTTTATTATTATTGACTTTTGTTTTCTCACCATTACAACAAAGTATGGTTGAACCAACAGGGTTCATGTTTGACAATTATGTTAGTGATTCATTTCCTGCGGCACAAGCAGGATTACCAACAGGAACATTAATTACTGGCATTAACGATCAAGAAACTTTAGAATTTCAAACATTTAATGAGATTCTCATTTGTAGTCAACCAGGAGATGAAATTTCATTAACAACTCCGAATAAAAAATATCCTTTAACATTGGGCAATAACCCCGATAATCCAGGTAAAAGTTTTTTAGGAATAAAAGATATCCATAATGAATTTGAACTTAAATCTGAATATCGAGAAGGTTGGCCAAAAACAGTTTATTATTTACTTGATTGGATCAGCGGTTTCTTAAAATGGTTATTCATCTTAAGTTTAGGTATTGGCTTATTTAACCTACTTCCTCTACCGATTGTTGATGGTGGCAGAATGACACAGGTAACGTTACATAAAATTCGTGGCAGGGATAAAGGCGAGAAAACGTTCCGTTTTGTTAGTATGTTTTTCTTATTGGTACTATTATTGAACTTATTCTACCCGCTGTTAGCAAGGTTGTTTGGGATTTGATTATAGAATGTTATTTCTTAAAATCTTTTAAGAATTTCTTAACACGATTATCACCTTTAGGTTGAGCCGCGTCTCCCAAAGTGTAATAAATTTTTTCAACAACACTTCCCCAAGAAAAATCACCTTTCTCAACTTTAATCTGGTTAATATGGATCTCTTTAACTTGAACACCTTTACGTAAATGATAATAAATACTTCTTTGGGTAACTTCTGGAAAAATCTCGTTATAAATTTTAGCAATTTGATAACCATAACCTTTTCCTAAGTAGAATAAAATTTCAATTATGTTCTGTCTAATTGGACTTCCGATTGGTCTTCCTCTTACCATAAAATATGAAATCCGTTCTGATTTATATTTGTTTTCCTTATGGAAAATAATAATTTACTTTTTCACACAAATTTTATATACTTCTTTATCATCAAACTATCGGTGATGTCAAAATGAAAGCATTTGTATTAATTTCTTTAAAAGAAGGAAATGAACAAACATTATCAGAAGAATTGAAAGACTTTCCAGAAGTAACTAATACCCACATTCTTTTTGGAGAATGGGACATCTTAGCAGAAATTGAGTTAGATAGTGCAGAAATGTTAGGTACATTTGTTATGGAAAAATTAAGAAACAGGGAAGATGTAAGATTAACCAGTAGTTTAATAGTGGCAGGATAATAATGAGCAAACCAGTAATACCAAAAAATAAACAGAAAGAAATCGCTAAAGAAAGAGTAAAAACACTTTTTCAACAAGCGGAAGAAGTTTTTACTAGAAATAAATCTCTTGCTAATAGATATGTTACTCTTGCTAGAAAGATAGCAATGAAAGTTAAGATTAGAATTCCTTTGGAATTAAAAAGAAAGTTCTGTAAACATTGTTACAAGTTTATGATGCCAGGCGTTAATGCTCGGGTTCGTACTCGGGATGGGAAAGTAATCATTTCTTGTTTAGAATGTAAAAAATTCACTCGAATTCCTGTTAAAACTAAGAAATTGTAATAAAAGCAAATAAAGCAATTAAACCCAACCTAATTGTTCTAGGGATCATAGCATATATTAAAAATTTAAACTTATTCATTTTAAAAATTCCAGAGATCCAACAAATAGGAACATAAGGAACAGGTGTTAATGCCGCGATGGGAACAATGAAACTATATTTTAAATAACGATTTTTAATTTTTTTATATTTTCTTTCACCATAAAAATTACGAAATCCTTTTGCACCAAATTTTAATCCAAAATAGTACCCAAACATAGTCGCCAATAAACTTGCAGTCAGAACCATACCAAGTACCTGGACAGGATGTAAACCTAAAATAATAGCCACAAATAAAGGAACATCGGGTCCAATGGGTTGCATTAACATATCGGCAAGGAAAGCGATCGAAAATACTGCAATTAAACCATATTGGATAATAAAACTTTGAACATTACCTTCTAATTGGGGTAAAAAGATTAATACAAAGAAAAATATTAGGATTACAAAAAAAAGGAAAGACAAAAATCTCTTTTTTGTTCCTTGTTTAATCTTTTCAGGTAAATGTACATTTTTAATTTTTTCTTTAAGTTTATTTTTCATTTCTCTCTTTCCGCATCTAACAACAGTTTCTTTTCAGTCTTTGCTACAGTACGTCTAATTTCATGCACAGCATCAGCATTAGCACTGATACTATCAATTCCTTGATGTACTAAAAAGTCTGCCATCTCTGGCCGAGAACCAGCCTGACCACAGATAGAAGTCTTAACATTATATTTTTTACAAATACTAATCACTTTAGCCATCTCGCCAAGAACCGCAGGATGCATTTCGTCAAACAATTTTGCAATCCTACTATTATTTCTATCTATCCCCAGTGTCAACTGAGTTAAATCATTAGTTCCAAAAGAAACAAACGAAATACCCTCTTTACATAAATCTTCAATTATCCAACAGGAAGCAGGAGTTTCTATCATTACTCCAAAATCAATATCTTTACAAGGTTCCAAGCCAACCTCCCGCATAATTTCTTTAGCTTTCTTAACTTCATCTACCTGAATTACAAATGGTAACATAATTCCTACATTATCCAATCCCGAATCATGTAATTCCTTAATTGCTTGAAATTCTGCTTTCAGAATTCTTGGCTCATCTAATAAACGCCTAATAGCATGCCAGCCAATCATTGGATCTGTTTCTTTAGGTTCATGTTCACCACCTTGCAAATTTCTATATTCATCACTTCGTAAATCTGAACATCTTACCCACACTGGCTTATGCTGAAAAGCGTTAGCAATTTTCCCAATACCTTCTTTAAGCAAATCAACATAATCTTGATCTTTGTCTTGCCGAATATATTCAGCAGGATGAACCTTTCCGTTAGCAATCATAATCTCTAAACGAACTAAACCAACTCCATCTGCTCCAGTAGCTGCAGCTTTCTCAGCTAAATCCGGAAGGTCAACAATTAATTTTACATCTGTAGCCGTAACAATATCTTCTCCTCCCGTGGAGGGTTGTACAGAAACAGGTTCTTTAATTTCTATCTTCCCCTCATACACTATTCCACGAGTAGCATGCACAGTTATTTCTTGTCCATCTTTTAAAATTTCAGTAGCATGTTCGGTACCAACAATACATGGGGTCCCCATTTCTCTAGAAACGATTGCAGCATGACAAGTCATTCCCCCTTCATTTGTAACAATAGCGCCTGCTTTTTGCATTGCTGGAACCATATCTGGAGTAGTCATTTTAGTTACCATCACGTCTCCTTTCTCAATTTTATTCAGTTCAGAAACATCTTTAATTATTCTTACTTTTCCTGCATAAACGCCACGAGAAGCAGTTTCACCTTTAATTAAAATTTTGCCAGATTCTTCAGTGACAGAAGAACCATCTTTTTTTTCTTCTTCTTTTCCTTTCTCTTTATGAAAAGTTGTTACTGCTCTTGCTTGAACAATTAAAATATTATTACCTTCAATGGCCCATTCAATATCCATTGGTTTACGATAATGGTCTTCAATCTTTTTTCCTAAACGAGCTAATTCTTTTATTTCAGAGTCGGGAATAATTTGTTGTTCCTGTTCATTTTTTGGAATGTCTTGTTTTTCATTTTCTCCATTCTCATTTCTAAACAAACCCCATTCCTGTTTTTTAATTTTCATTGATTTAATTGATTTCGAATTTTTATCAACGATATAAGTGTCAGGATTAACTGAACCAGAAACAATTGCTTCCCCTAGCCCATAAACCGCTTCAATTACAATTTCGTTTTCTTGATTATTACTAGGATTAATTGTAAACATAACTCCTGCTTTATCAGAATTAACCATCTTTTGTACAATTGCAGAGATTAAAACTTTATCATGGTCAAACTTATTTTTTGCCCGATAATAAATTGCTCTCGCCGTAAATAAAGATGCCCAACAAGCTCTTACAGCAGTAATTACCCTATTTTTTCCTTTTATGTTAAGATAAGTTGCTTGTTGTCCAGCAAAACTTGCCTCGGGCAAGTCTTCTGCTGTTGCACTACTTCTTACAGCAACAAAAACTTCTTTCGCTTCAATTAAATCGTGTGCTTCTTTATTTTCTCCTAACAATTCATAATTATCAATAATTTCTTCTTTCATTGCTTCAGGAATTTCTGAATCAGTAATAATTTTTTGAACTTCTTTTGCCACTCTTTGTAACGTTTCTGTATCATCCACGTTTAAATTATTAAGTTTATCTTGAATCTGTTTTTTAATTCCTGTTTTTTCAATAAACTCTTTATATGTTTGAGCAGTAACCGCAAAACCATTGGGAACTGGCAAATCAGCATTAATCATTTCAGCAAGGTTAGCACCTTTACCTCCAGCTATTCCAATAGAATCTTTATTTAAATCTTTAAACCATGCAACATATGACATTTTAGTATACCTCTTTTTTGAATGTAAATCTAAAAATAGGTCAAAAGGATGTAATCCTTTTACCTCTTTTTATAAGATATTATAAAGAACTAAATTATTATTTAAACTTTCCGCCTTTACCAAGTAACCAATTCCAAAACCCGTCAGAATCGTGTCTACTTCTAAGTTCTTTGAACGCTTTCTGTAACTGACTATAAGAAATCATTGCTTTTTCTCGTTTAAACTTTAAATTTGAATCTTCTTCGGCTACTTTTTTATTCTGATCAATATACAAAACTAATTGGTCTAAAGCTTTTCTTAAATATTTCATTAAAGCGTTAGGAGAAGTAATAATAATCTTTTTATTAGGAAAATATTCTGACAGATTATTAATAAATTGTTTGATAACCTTAATTTGTTTAAAGTTTAATTGTTCTAATTCTGTAATAAAATTTTCTGAGTTCATAATATTAATTAAAAAAATGTCTAATCTTCTTCATCAAGATCTTCACCGAAATCGTCAGTATCTTCAATACTTTCATCGTACATTGGCTTTTCAGGAACCCTTTCAAGAGATTCTTTACTAACAGTTTCAAACTTCTTTTGTCTAGGAGCCCGTTCTTTCTTTTCTAATTGTTTAACTAATTCTGCAAAGCCAACTTTTTCTAAAACTTTAGTCACTTTAACTTTAACAAAATCACCTTCTTTTGTGTTGGCAACAAATAACACAAAACCTTTAACTCTAGCAATTCCGTCACCTTTACCACCGACAGAATCAATGTGCACTTCATATTGTTCTCCCTCTTTAACAGGGGCTGTTCTACTTTCATCCATTTATACGTACCTCCGAGTACTAGTTCTATATTTATAAGAATTAGACATTGACATTTGTATTTATATTAATCATAACTTTAATCGTTTAACAGAGATTATATTATATAAATGTTATGTAAAAAAAGAAAAAAAATTAGTTAATATCAACCAATCCCGGACTAGTTACCTCAAAGCAACATTCTCCGTCAGCTAAATTTGGTGCATCGATTAACTTTGCAACCCTACTGCCTTTTCGACCTTTACGTAAATAAATTCTAAAAGTAGATGCGTGAGCAACAATATGTCCACCAATTGAAGCCGTGGGATCACCAAAGAACTGATCTGGCTTAGCCATTACTTGATTTGTAACGTAAACACAAATGTTATGACTAGAAGCAATTTTAGCTAAAGCGTGCATATGCCTGTTTAGTTTTTGTTGTCTTTCTGCTAATGTACCACGACCAATAAACTCTGCTCGAAAATGGCTTGTTAAAGAATCAACAACAACTAATCGAACATTTTTACCTTGTTCAGTAATTAAACTGTCAACTTTTTCAGCTAATAACATCTGATGATCTGAATTGTAAGCACGAGCCACCATAATTCTGCTCAAAGCATCATCAGGAGTAATATCAGAACCTTCACATAATTGAGTAATCCGTTCTGGCCGGAAAGTATTCTCAGTATCAATGTAAACAACAGTTGCGGTAGAATCTTCTTTCAAAGCGTTAACGGCCAAAATGTGTCCAACCTGAGTTTTTCCTGAACCAAATTCGCCAAAACATTCAGTTATTGCGTTAGTTTCAAAACCACCACCCATTAAAGTGTCAAAGTTTTGACTGCCGGTAGATATTTTAACCACAGATTCTCGTTTCTTTAACATTTCTGTCCCAGTTTCAAAACCCATTTTCATACTATCTCGAGCAGCATTGATCATTTTTCTACCCACGGATTCTGAAACTCCAGCAGTTTCCGATAATTGCCCTAAAGTAGCTACGGCAATAGACATTAAATCTCGATAACCTGCAGATTCTAACTTTTCTGCGGTTGCAGCTCCCACTCCCGGTAAATCCTGTATAGTCAATTTTTCCATTTTTGGTTCCTCTACTGGTTCTGGAATTTCTGTTTCTTCAACCTGAATCTCTTCAGCAAACTCTTCTTGAACTTCGTTTTGAACTTCAACATCTTCTTTTTGTTTTGTCATTTTTAATATACCTCATTTTATATAATAATTATGCAAAAAAAAGAGAGAATAATCTCTCTATGCCTCGCTTTTGAACAACTCCTGTTCATTAAGAACAATAAACTCATAAGCTTTCTGTAAAACTACAGTTGCTTTTGGCAAATCATTAACTCTTAAGGAATTAGTAGATTGCCATTGACCCTCCTTATCAGTATAACTCCTTTCAATGGAAATAGTTCGATACTCAGATTCTTCGCCATTAGGTCTTTGACCTTTATTCTTCCAAACTGTAGCAGAAATAGCTCCTGCCCTATATTTTTTTTCTGGGTAGTTTCCTTCTTTAATGGTTTCTACCACTATTTTTTGTGTATTCATTTTATACACCTCTTGCTTTCGCGTTTTATTTCAAACAGATGACAATTATGGCACCTGCGAGGTCGCAACCAATTTTGGTTACAATAACTTAATCAGCAAACTTCTTTATATAGCTTATCCGCACCTGACCAGTGGGCCAGTGGCTTATAAATGAATTGCTGAAACTTAAAATATTTGAGGATAGAGAGCCTGAGCCACTGGACAAAATTGAACATTTTTAATGTAATTGAGAATTTAAAAAAACTAAAACAACACTTCTTTAATTACCAACGCAATTAAAACTAACAAGACAATAAACTCCCAGATACTGCCAACTTTTATTGGACCTTTAATTTTAAAATTTGAAAGAGGATAAAATATTTTGATCCCCATCGGAGTTAAAAAATCAGCAAATAGATGTGAGGAATAACCAATTAAAATTGCTCCCGCATAATACGGATTAAAAATTAAATAAAGTAAAATGTATAATCCTAGTGCCATAAAAATTGAATGAAATATTCCTCTGTGTTTAAACACAAAACTAATTACACTGCCAATAATTCCTGAAGCTTTCTTAATTTTACTTTTCCCATCATCAATATCAGGAAGAACACTACCTAACAAAACTATAAAAAGGAAAATAATTTCATTCCCACCAGAAAAAAATTTTTTAAATAATAGGAAAAAAACAATACCAAACAAAATATGAGTATGAAACAACATTTGAAAAAGTAAAAAGTAGTGAAGTATTTAACTATTACCTTTTTCTAATTTTTCTAACTCTATTTTTGGATCAGCTTTCTCAACCATTTGAACATTAAATTCTAACCGGTCAAACATTTCGTTTTTCTTTACTCGACCCATTAATTTGATCTGTTCACCTAAAAGAGAATTCTTCACATCTTCAAAAAGTGCTAAATTTTCTTTATAACTAGCAAATTCTTCTTCCTTTTTGTTTACCAAATGATTGGTTTGATTTTTCCAAAAAACTGCCCTGGTAGTACCAGTACCATCATCCAAAACAAGATTCATAACATAAGATAAACTTGGTTGAACAGAACCGTGCGTATTACAATTATATGCACCGCCAACTTCGGTTGCCCTTTTTGCACATTGTGGACAGACATTAAAGAATCGAGGATCAAAAACTTGGACAACTGTTCCCAAAACTTCTACTCCCGCTCCACCATCTTCAAGTTCAGCAATTTTTTTCCTTTCAAAACTTGTTGTTTGACGAACAGATTCGATAGTTACACCTTCAGGGTTAACTGTAATTTCACTATTATCGTTAATATGAACTTCTTTATTACCTTTATTTTCGCGCACATAAGCATTTTTAATTTCAATAACATCTTCATCTTTAACATCATTTAATGAATCAACTTGATCGTTCCAAAAAACTACCCTAATCGTTCCCGAATCATCACCAAGAATTAATGAACAAACTTTACCCATAGATTCACCCTTCTGAAATTGATGGACATCAAACTTTCTAACAACTTTACCAACAGCAGTAATATTTTTCATCCCAGCATAAATTTCTTTAATTTTAAGTTTATTTTTAGTCTGGCTTACTAATTCAACACCTAACTCATTAGCAATGATGTGTGCCGCTCCCTCTTCACTAATTAAGCCAGATAATTCGTTAATCTTTTCTTTAACTTTTTGATCTAGCTCTTCTCCATTTATTTTACCACTAGCAATAATTTTTTCTTTAATTTCATTTAAAGGAATTTTATACATTTAGATTCACCCCTCTTAATCTAATAGAAAAAATAATAAAGTAAATTTATAAGGATTTATATGATTAAGGATATATTAAGCGTTAAATTATGGCTTTTTGTAAGTGTAATGATAATTTTTTTCTGGCGGAATAAGTTCACCAAGTCCCAATGTAAGCCAATCTTCAGCTTTAATAGTATAAAATGGATCTAAATCTTCTAAGTTATAAATGAATAATCCTTGACCATAAGTTGAAACATATAATTTAGTATAATCTGTATTAAAGTATAAATCCGCAATATATAATTCTTCATCCAATAATAATTCATAAGTTTTTCCGCCGTCCTTTGTTCTCCACAATTCTCCATTTTCATACCTACACCGATGGGTTCCAGATATGGAAGTTATTTCTCTATTAAGACAATCTTCAAATGCAGGTTCACCAAAATAAACTTCTCCGGGATGTTTTTCATTAGAAACCATAGCTCCCCCATAATGGAAAGGCGCAAGTGATTTTACTTGATTTTCTCCTTTACTCAATTTGAATAGCCCATTAAATTCTCTATGGAAATATACATCTCCGGCAGCTTCATCAATTTCCATGCTGTACATATGCCAGGTATTATCGGGAAAAATATTTTCCCAAGTAAGACCACTATCTGCAGACCTTAATACAGGAGGACGATAATCCCCTTGAGATTTTTCACTAACATACATTCTGGTTTCACCAACCGCATAAATGTAATTGTCATCTTGTCCAACATCCCAAACAATCATATGGGGATTATTTTTATCATTAATACCAAAACTAACAAAATTCCAATTGTTTCCATTATCTTCTGAAATAAAAACTCCAGATTCTTCTATTTTTGAAAACAGATATAATCGGCCAGGAATTTTTTTATCAATTAAAATGTTTCTAGGACCACTAAACTGGCCTGATAATAATTCCCAAGTTTTTCCAAAGTTAATTGATTTATATACTGTAGAACTACCAAGTGCATAAATAGTATTTGGATTATTTTTATCTGCTTTAAGATCGTAACCCGACTCAAAAACTTTTTCCCAAGTTTTCCCACCATTTTCTGATAAATATATTGTAGGGACATCACCATAAGGATTAATCAACATTTTATTTTCATCCAACTGATTAACAACAAGAGACCTAATTTGTGGGAAATTATCAATATGGATTGCTGTTTTCTCCACAATAGTTGTTTCTACAACTTCTTCAATCTGATCTGAAGTTTCAACCATTTTAACAACTGCAGACTCTTTAGTTCCAAGCGTAGAAGTTACGGTAAACAAATAACTATCCCTCTGTTTATAAAATGTATTTTTATCAAAATTAATAATAATTTCGTTATTACATAGGTAAGCTTTCTGATCTTCTTTTACTGCTCCAACTAAACATTTGTTAGGATCATTAACAATTTCATTTTTAGCAATTTTTTTACTTTCTTTAAAAAAACCCGCTCCTAATGGTACTTGAGAAAAGATTTGACTTGCTTGCCCGGTTTTACTTTTTAACGGTAAATAATCTGTATAATAAACAATATAATTTTCAGCAGTTTGTTGAATTGGGAATTTAACTTCAAAATCATTATCATTTTTTTGAGTTACGGTAACGCCATATACTGCTAAAGATAAAGAGGGGGTGAAATCTAAAGCAAACCGTTTTTCAATATTATCTTGACCAACACGACAAAAAATAATTTTACGATCAATTTCAACAAAACTTTCATTTTGGCAAGAATCATAATACCAACTATCTTTTTTATTCTCATCCAAACAAGGTTTTAAATCGTTCTTGTTTCGACAAGTATTAACAATAGATTTTGCATCCTTTTTAATCTGATTAAGTTCTTTAAGATAAAAAGCAAGGTCTGCTTCAAAACGGGAACTATAATAATATTGAAAATAAAATTTGTCCCCTATGTAATTATCAAAATTATTTAATGAATCATAAGAACCAATAGCATTATTATCGTTAAAATCTTGTTGAGTAGAAGAATTAAGTTTTTGTTCCAACTCTTTCACAGCTTTAAATTCACAAAAATCATCTCTATTATTAAGCACGGATACTTGAAACCAAGTACCGCAACCCAAATCACCTTTTAAACTATTTTCAATAATCTTTTTTGCTTCAATCCCGATTAAATCTTGAGTCGTTTGCTGAGAAGATAAAATGTCTTTTTCTGCGTCTTGGAATGCACGAATAAAACTTACCTGCCACAGCCCTTTCTGTTCTGTACCTGAATCAACGTTCATTGTCAAGACAAAAAAAAGCCCTAAAGCTGCTAAAACTCCAAAAATGATCCAGTGCATTAACGCTGCTTTTTTATTCATTTTTTATTACTCAAATTGGATTGGATTTCCAGATTTATCAGTACCAAGGATCCAAGGATTATCAGCATATAAATCTCCGGGATTGCCTCGTTTACGAATATAATCCATTTGGTTTTCAAGTTTGTTTGGATCAATAGTTCCACCTTTGAGAACTATGCCCCGTTCTAAAACTAAATAATCATTAACTTCTTGTGTTTTTTTAAGATGATCCAAAACTTGTTCTTCATTATTATTAACACTAGAACTTAATACAGTTCCAATAAACATCAAAACAAAGAAAGCTGCAAATACTGTGAACAAAAAATCAAACATATCGTCCATCATGGCTTTCTTCCCTATTTTTTTATTCTTAATCATTTTTTAGGTCGTGCTCCAATTTTTTCCTGAACAAAAATAAATAACTGATCCTTTGTAAATGAATCTCCTTCTTTTACAAAAACAGTCTTAACCAAAGTCAACTTATCAACATTATAATAATTATTAGTATTAATTTTCAAATCTTTATTTTTTAGCCACAACCCAAAATTAATATCCTTATAGCCCTTTTCTTCTTCAGTGAGGTAACATTTATTTAATTGATCATTTGTAAACTTACTAATTTCTATTACTCCGGGATAAACCCTTCCTGTATCTTGGTCCATATAAGCGAAACATTCAGGAATATTAGTAAAACGCATTGAAATAAATTCCGCGTTCATCTCCAATGGAACCCGAGTAAGTTTACTACGATAATCAGCAATCAAGATTGCAAAAGCTAAGATGATAATTACAATCATGAAACCAGCAATCATCCAATAGATAGATTTCCGAGCAATTTCAAACTGTGCTTTTTTGTTCATTATTTTCATTTTTATTCTTAACTTTCAGTCCCATTTTCATTTTTAGGAAAAGGGTCAGGATTATTTTTTTGCAAGTATTGAATTATTTTAATATTCTTTTCAACGGGCTTGTCACCAGAATATTCGCCAGCATTAACAATAATTGTTGAAGTAGGCATCCAATACTCTTTATCTGCACTCCATTCCCATCGCTGTTCATCTTTTTTGTAACGATAATACAAAGGTGTAGCAAGTATTCCCGCATCATAACTGTAAACTCCATCTATATCCGGAGTGCCTAATTCTGTAGGAACATTCCTACTAACACTCTCACCTTCATTACATTCTTTCAAAATAATTACATAACCATCTTTTTTTAAACAAACATTACGCACATTTTCTACTGTGCCTTCAGCAGTATGCTTTTCAGGAAGATAAAAAGTTCTAATAGCATGTTTAATACTTGGTTCACCTTCTTTCAAAACAGCCACACTGCCAATGTCAAGAGAGATAATATACTTTGACAGATCGCCAGGAAATTCAACAATTGCATCACCAGGCACGCCAATAAGAACATTAACCATCATTGCTAAGTCGTTAGCAGCGTTAACTTTAATGACTGTATCGGACTTAGCATAACCCATCGCCACCTGCATAGTCATAAAAATAACGGTAATAACTACCAGAACTTCAAAAATCATTAAAATTATACTGGTTGCTTTCTTGTCCATTTTCAAATAATTTAAGTATATTTTATTCTTACTTTATTGACTTTATTGGAATCAGGACCGCCAATTTTTTCCATCACAAAATTTGTTCTTCTCGTCCCTGAGAAACCAATTGCGTTATCTTCATCCTCGTCTTCTGGAATAACTACACCACGATCAACAAAGAAACCGCCTTTACAAAGATAAGAAAGAACATTATGAGGAACACCAATCCCACAATTTTTTTCAGCATTCACAGTTTCATCTGCAGTATCCCCATAAATTAAATCAAAATCTACTGGTTTACATAAAGTTTTAATTGGATTAATTGTCAACTTTCCTCCCGAAAAAACAGGTTCCACTTCTCTAAATAAACAAACACAACCACCTTTATGTTCTTTCTTCTCGCAAGCTGGAGGACGATCAATAGTTACAATTAAATCTGATCTTTGAGTAGGAAAATCAATGATATCTTGACTTTCAAGAATGGGTATCAAAGTAAATCCCACCCCTGCAGTAACAATGCCCGCTGAAAAAACACCGCCAAGAATTGCCCCCTCTTTAACCAATTGACCAATAGACTTTTCGTTAGCATCAACCGATACTCTTAACTTGGAATCAGAAAAATAGGCCATCACTGTTTTTTTATCTAAAATGAGTAAATTATTTCTTCGTTCACTTTCAGTCCCATGTTCGGCAAGATCATCAGTTTCATCAACAAAAAGAGAAAAGTTTTTTTTCGCTTGATCACTTAACCTAAAAAATTTTGAACCAATAATACAAGCAGGAGCAAAAATAATTATCGCTAGGATTACAGTAGTCAAAAACTTTACCATTAAACCTTTTTTACTAGGTGAAAAAGTCAAAAAATCATACCACTGATTTTTGCTTACCTTTTTGTTAAATTTCATTTGTAATTAAACCATTAATTTTGTTTTTTACCGATACCACCTTTACAATCTTCCTTACAAGTAAAATCATCACACTTCTTTTTTTCAAGATCTAATTTTGCATCATCATCAATTCCTTTCGGACATCCCTCATAAGTTGATCCTGGCTGACCTTCTGAACAAGCACACTTATCAAACATATCGGCTACGTTATCGCAATCACAATCGTTTAAGCCACCAATTTTATCTCCAACAGTATCAAACGCTTTCTCTCCACTACCTTTAAACCAAATAATGATAAAAATTACTACTAATAAAGCAATGATTGCTGCAGAAATTATCCACCACATTTGTGACATTCCTTTTTTGTTTATTTTTTTATTTAAATTAAATTTTAATAAATTCATTATTATTCACCTCTTTTAATTATTAATTTTAGTTGTTAATTATCAACCATAAACTTTAATCTCCACCAATATCTCCGTGAACACAAAAGTTTTGACCCTCTTGCGCATCAGCAAGATAAACTGAACTTAATTCCCGTTCTTTAAACATATCTTCAAGTTTAAGTTCCTGGATCCCTTGAATTGCGCCGTAAGTTGCTACCCCTGTACCAGCAGCAACGGCCACACCCGCTTTAACTAATGTTCCGGCACCAGCAAGAGCAGCTGTAGCGGTAGAAGTGGCAGTAGCAGTAGCAGCGGTAGCAGTAGCAACCGCAGCAGTACTAGCAGTAGCAACAGAACCTGCAGCAACAGTTCCAGTAGCTGCAGCTGTAGGAATAAAAATCCCTCCTGTCGTTAAAGCAACAGAAGTACCCGCTACAGTAGTGGCAGTTCCTGCAACTACAGTGGTACTTGCCGCAGCAGCAGTTCCGGCAGTGGCAGCAGTTCCAGCAGCAGTTCCAGCAGCAGCAGCTACTCCGCCACAAATTCCCATTGTTCCCAAAGTACAAAGAATTACTCCCGTACCCACAATAACAACAGCAGCACCAACAGCAATAGTCATCCAAATACTTCCTCCAGGAGGTTTATTTTTTGGTAAAAATGAAATAGTGTAAGCGTGTCGACCTTGAATTGAAGAAGCTAAATTATCAAACTGGCCCGGCCCACCATAGTATTGAACATATTTATAATAATTAATTGAAGATTCTCGGACACACCAATTGTCTTGACAAGAATACTTATTTCCTAATTCATCACAATCGCCTTCAGTTTTGCACTTCCAACAATCTTCACCCTCGCCATTCTCGCAAGTAGGGGCAGTTTTTTTGGGTTTATTATCCCACATAAATTCAGTCAATTCTGCTTGACCAATAGGAGCATTTTCTGAACCCCTAAGACGCCATTCACCATCACCTTCAATTTCATCCTGGTCAATCATTAAATAATAACAGTTAAAACATTGATTTTTCCTTTCATCCAAATCAAATAAAGCAGGAATTAAATCAACATCTGTTCCGTGCAGAATTTCTTCATACCTGCCTTCTCCAAACATCCACCAACAACGAGCAACCTTTTCTGCAATCTCGCGTTTTATTTCTTCACGACTACCTTTAATTTTCTTTTCAATAGTTTTGCATAAAATTGGCCCTAACTTAATTTCTCCACCAATTAATGAGCCGTCTATAGTTACTTGTGTTTTTGCCCGCATCGCAATACTATCATGACAAAGTATTTCTGCTTGTTTATCATCGGCCTTATCCATAAACCGGTATAACGTTCCAGCAATAAGTGTAAAAGCAACTAAAGTAATGATTAAACTTACTAAAACACTAGCAGTCATTCCTTTTTTACCTTTAGGTAAAAAAGTCAAAAAATCATACCACTGATTTTTGCTTACTTTTTTTCCAAATTTCTGGTTAAATTTTATTTTTTTCATTTTATTAGTTTTTGTTTAGGAAACAACTTGTTCCTTGAAAATATAACCACTCGCTGTATCACGGCAACACCATTCTGCCCCAATAGTATCATTAAAACAATCGTCTACTTTCCGGGCCTCGCAAAGATACCAACGACTATCTTTACCACAAAGTAACTCTCCCCCAACATGTGGATTAACAGCAACTTTGTCTGTTAATAAACACCTACTTTCGTTACCATCTTTTTCTGCACTTTTTTCAGTAGTTTCTAATTCCCGATAATTAGAACCAATATAATATTGATTAGGGATTATTCCCCAACCACAATCATTAGAATCTGGTTGATCCCATTCTGATAAGTATAAATTACAACCACTATAATCATAACCATGACTTTTCTCAAAATAAGTATTACAATCCCAATCTTCTGCAGGGCAAGGGAAAAATCCTTCTTTTAATTCTGAAGGTTTTGTAGTTCCCATTGTTCCCCGCTCATCACAAGAAAAATAAATTTTTTTGTTATCAACATCGCAACCACCATTACCATCATCATCAGCAAAATGTTCTAGACCGCTATATTTGAACCAAGGTTGTTTCTGTTCAGTATTTACCCAAACCTTTTTTGTACCTTTTTTAAGGGCTGCTTCAAATTCACTAAGATTTTTTTGTGCTGCTATCTTGTTGGTTCCGTTCAATTTTTCAACTTCTTTTTTTGTTAAGTTTATTTTATCTTCTAATTGTTTTTTTTCATCAACAGTGAAATTTTGATCTTCTTGTTTTTTAGGTACCCAAATGGGCAAATCTTCATTTTCCTCACAGAAATAATGAATTTTATCTTCTCCAATCTTAAACGAAAAATTCAACCCTTCAGTTCCGGAACTACAACCAACCCATTTATTTCCTGCACAAAGTAATAATTCTTCACTATCGTCATTGGTCCAGAAATGATTATTTAAAAGACAAAGAGGATCCATATTTTCGTAACGTGGAGCTACTGAAGAATAAATTTTTATTCCTGGTAAAGTTTTTGGAGGAAGAATTTCTCCTGGAGCGGCAGCGACCCAGCCACAATCATTGTAAGTTCCATCATCATCTTCAGAGATTAAAACTAAGCAACCCTCGTCAGGAGTAGCATAACCACCATAATTGGCAGTAACACTACCTTTTATTACATTAGTACAATCATTATCTTCACCGCGGAAAGCGGAAAGATGTGATATTTTTTGTTTAATTGGGTGAGTTAACACCGAAACACTTGCTTCACGAAAATTACAATCTACTTCGCCAGAAGTAGCATCGTCATCAGCAAACAATTCAATTGCATCATAACCTTCTGTAGGAGAACACTGTTCTAAACGGTGAGTACTTAACTTGTACATTAATGAATCCTCATCAGAAGAATCGTAAATAAAATCATTATCAATCCCGTCCTCATCAAAATTTCTAATCCAATTAGTAGGGAAAAAACAAATTTGGTTATTAGGGCCTTTAAACAAGATTCCGTCATTCTCAAAATTTTTAGATTCATCGTTAACAGCATTAGGAGGCCAATTCTGATCATTAACTCTGATTATATTACCATTACGCCTTTTTTCACCATATTTAATAGTGATTGAATTAACATCTTGATAATACGGTGTTTTAAAATTTTTACACGGTCCATCTATACAAGCTTTAAAGAAATTTTCTGCTACTCCGCCCAGGCCAGCAATTACGCAAGGTTTCATTCCCGGGACGTCAAACTTATTATAAATTACTTTTTTCTTTTCATGAATTACTACTTGAGTACTATTTCCTGCAGGATTATAAGTAAACAAAAAACTAGCAGTGGTTTCATCTTCACCCAATTCTTGAGAAAAACCGCCAAAACTTTGAAAACAATTAGTTTTATTACTTTTGGCCATCGCTAACAAAGTATTTTGTAAAGCGGTAGCTTCCCTTAACAAATGGCTTGGCAAAGTAGTCTCACCAGCAGCAAGTTCGTCCAAACCAACAGTTATATCGGGGGTGTATTCTTTTACCCCACTAACTACATCTTTAAGTTGCTGGTAAGATCCTTCTGGACCCCAATAGATTAAACTCATAATAATTAGAACTATTAAAGGAATAAGGTAAAAAATTATTTTTTTACTAACAACCATTATAACAGATTTGATAACTTATCTAACAGATTACCAACCTCCGAATTTAATCCGGCGTACCAAGCAATGATAAAAAAAAGTAAGAGCAAAGCTAGAATGATTAAAACTAATTGCCACATTTCCATTCCTTTCTTACCTTTAGGTAAAATCATGGTGAAATTATTCCCCCTACTTTGAAAACAACAAAAGCAATAAAAGCCATTCCTAATAATACCGCTAAAATTATTAAAACTAATTTAGTGATGTTTAATTGTCCCTGACCTTGTTTATTGTGGAAAGGGAAAAATGAAAAAAGATGTTTCATTTTGGTTTAATGCTTGCTTAAGACGGCCCAGATGGTGTTGAAGTTTGACCTGCTTCTGCACACTTACCACTTAAACAATTATCAGTAATACATTCTGAATCTAACTTACAGGAACGACCAACTTTTTTCAATGAACTAAGACAACATTTCTGTGGTTCATTGTTTTTATCAGGACAGTCGAAAGCAAAAGATTCCATTGCATTTTCAGGACAATCAGTATTACCATCATCCACTACACAATCTCCACCTTTATTACTACAACTTAATAATCCTCCTTCCAGAACGTTACTTTTGTCAGTAAACATGACCATCAAAATAATCATTACTACTAAAGCAATTACCGCACCAATAATAATCCACCACATGTTCGCAGAAGCTTTCTTTTCAAAGGTTCTCATCTTAATCAGCTCCACTTACAGCCGTTATTTTCACAAATTCCTTTATCAGTGTTGAAACCTTTACAGCGATCAATTTGTTCTTTAAAAAAAGCTTTAGCTAATTCCTTACCTTCAGTAGAAGTTGCTTGACTTAATTCAAGATCAAACTTAGCTTCGTCCACCGCACCCGGTTGACAATCACCATATTGAATCCTCATTTTTATCAGTTCAGTTTTACCTTCCTGACTTAATCCTTTTTCAAAAATACCTATCCTGCCAGTAAAAATCATCACTAAAACTACTAAAACAATTAAAGCTATCGCAGCTACAATTATCACGTTCAATGATAAACCTTGGCCTTTTTTAGAAACCATTTATATTCACCTCATTTTTTATCAACATTAACTTAAATAATATTTAATTTTAGATAAAGAAATTCTATATATAAATGTTACGATAAATTCAACTTAAAAACAGTAAAAAAAAATTAAAATCAGGTTTATTTAATCACAAAGAGAAAGTTCACCTTCAACAGTCCCCTGGTCGGTATGTAATGGAAATAGTCCAGAACCATCTTTTTCTTTTTTCCAGCAACCACCTTTACCACTATTAATTTTTAAAATTTGGGTTGGTTCAGTCCCTAAAGATTCAATTAATTGTAATTTAAACTCATAATTCTTATTCCAACCACCCAAAGTTTCATTTAATATTTCAGAAATTGTTTCTTCCAAAAAAATACAAGTATGTTTATTACCACAACGATATAAAGAATAATCACTCCCAATTAAATTATCTTGGTAATAATAAGCGCAATCCTCAATTAAATCTTTACCAATTTGTGGATAAACTTGACCAGAAAAACTTACTGAACAATCAGGATCGTTAATAGTGGTTTTCATTACAGCACTAATTGTACTATAAGCTAATCCTTTCCTAGTAAATATTTTTTTCCCATCACTATCTTTCAATGCAAAAGTCGCCATAAAAAGCATCCCTAATGTGATCAAAATAACAATTACTACTAAACCAATCATTTCCATTTGTGCTTTGCGTGAACGAGGCACGATCAAAAATTTCTGATTCTTCGTTTGAACACCCTTATAAAAAATCATGAATACACCTCTATTTCCAAATAACCAAAGTTATACTTTCTCTGACCTTCGATTTTACTATCGTTACGTAAAGCTACAACGTAATAAGTATTTTCTTTATTTTCCCAAATACGTTCTGTCCCATTTTCTACTTTTCTTACTTTCTGTTTATCATAAACTGTCCAGGTAAGATTTCCAGGATAAACCTCAGTAACAGTAATTTTTGCATAAGAGAAGAGGTTAAAATAATAATTTAAATTTTTACTGAACACATCCTCGGCCTGATTAAGTTTCATAATATCAAAACAATTATCTTCATGTTCTGCTTCACCCTTAGTACAAATTAGTTCTGGTAAGAATAAAGATTGTAAAGCAGCATCCATAGCTCTATTAGCAAGTAATTCCTCCTGTTTTTCACGATTAGAGATCTGGCTATATTTATAATAAAAAACCACGCCGAACAAAATGAGGACAAAGAAAATAAAAATGATGGCAATAGTTTCAGACATTCTAATTTGTGCTTTCCTACGTAACTTTCTTTGTCTCCGTTGATACTTTTCCAATTTTCTTTTTTTATTTTCGTTCATTTTATTGATAATAATATTTTCTAAACCTAATACAAACTAATACAATCACCTGTTTCTGATAAAATTTGGTTAGTTTTTCTTAAAGTATCAGCATGAGTTATCAAATCAAAACATTTTCCCTGTTCACCCTGAAACACAAGACAAGTTTTAATTTGATTTTGCATTGACCTTAATGAGGTATAAACATTTTCATCATAAGTAGTTAAATAATTTAAACATTCTGTTGTTAGTGAAGTTTCAGGGTTAGATTCATAAAATTCTACGATATCCTCTAATTTCCCACCAATATTTTCACTCATTTTCTCACCACCATAAACCGCAACCAGTTTGTCTAATTTTTTAAAAGCTTTCATCATGTTACACTGGTAACCTTCTGGACTGCCAGCAAATATTGCCCCATACTTAGCTGCATCTCGTTCCTGATCAATAGAAAGAATCCTAATAGGATTTGGATTTAATTTTTTCCAAACTTGGCCACTTTTCTGATAAAAATCTACTGTATTTGCACCCAGTTTACCGAAAGAGATAGCAGTAACTTTTTTATCCCCCATGGTAAGTAACTTTTCTGGTAAAGGTTTTCCCACGTCAACAGTAGTACCGTCCAGATCAACAATTCTTACTTGAAAATTCCCGCCAGGATCAATGTCATTCAGATCAAATAATTGTTCCCAATTAAGTTTTAACAAAGGATTATCTGTGTCAGTAGCATCATTAAACTCGTTAATAAAATTAGGATCATTACCAACTAAAAAATATTTGGTATTTGCTGAAGTTACAAAAAGGAAATCAATAACTTTAAAAGGTAAACGGTAAGGTAAACTCCAAAGCACTAACCGAGAAGTAGACAATTCTAACGGAGCAAAAAGTGGATTAACAGAATCAGATGCATAATAACTGTAACCTTGCAACCCAAATTCACTTACTCCGGCATCACAATCAAAATATAAAGTATAATCTACCAAACCGCTAGTGTCAATAAAATTTTTAGTTTTTTCTGATAAACTAGCACCAGTAAAAATAGATTCCATAATTTCTACCACTTCCGCACTAAGACGTTCCTCAGAAGCAGCCTTTTCTTTAACAATAATTCCAATAAAAAATAGTAAAATCATTGCTCCCGCAATCATAATATAAATCCAGTTAAAAGTAACTTGAATCTGTGCCGATTTAGTTTTCATTTCCAATAATTAAATTTTATTTAGGTGCCGCTGATATTTCTGTCCGATCACCTTTACCTTCAATCATGATTGTAAATTGACCACCTTTAATATCAGTACAATAATAACCAACACTTTGTTCAGTTTCAAGGTCAACAACACTTATTTTAAACACTTTGATTGGTACTCCTGCTGACGGTTTCAAAAAAACGTTAGCATCAACCGACCCATAACCGCCCTTATCACGAGCTTGTTCCCACATGTCGCAAGCAAACGCATCTTCTGCACACAGTTCATCCATCTCTTTATTAATTCCTGCGGGAGGATAGTCCATATCAACAAAACAAACTTGTTCAAACTTTACAGGTAAATTAAAATCTTTAATCCTTACAGAACCATACTCTGTATAAATTTGTTTAACCGATTTTTCCAGACCAGTTTTAAACTGAACAAATTCTACTTGTTCACCACTATCCAAAAAACCGCTGATTGCTTTATATCCAAAAATCATGATTAACGCAAATGTTAATGCTGCCATAATAAAAATGAAAACCTGTCCAATCCCCATACCTTTTTTCCCTCTGGGGAAAAAAGTCAAAAAGTGATTTTGAACATTTTTGCGTACTTTTTTACATTTAAATAAACCCATTTTCTAAGCCTCTTTCCTTTTTTTACTAATTCCTTTCAATTTTGAAAATATATCATTCGCTTCTTTTTTACTAACAACCTGATGAATTTTTTGATCTTTAGTTTTTTTAGCAATCCCTTCAAGTTTTGAAAATATTCCTTTTTCTGCAGTTTTTAAACCGGGTTTAATTTCATCTTTATGTTCAGCATAATGATGAGCAAGATTATGTAACTTTGTTAAAGAAGGCTTGTTTCCACGTAAAAATTTGTTAACGTGCGGAATTTCTTTTGAACCTTTACCAAAAGATCCAAATACTGATTGCCTTTGTCGTTGTTTTAATTTTTCTGCTTTACCTTTTCTTAACTCTGCCAATTTATCTTTCCAGGATACAAACATACCGGGTTTAGTTACAGAAGCAGAAGGTAACACTTTCCGCACAGGAACAACAGGCTTTGCAGTTGTTTTTGCAATACCAGCAGATTGATAATAATAAATTAAATAACCACCGCCACCTAAAAGCAACACTAATCCTAAAATTAAAAGTATTAATGGTAAAATATTACTATCTTTGCCTGTCGTATAATCAATATCTTTAATTTCTTGGTCTTTTTCAACTTCTGTTTCCAGTTCCAATTCTTCTTCTACTGTTTCATCACCATCCAATTTTACAGGAGCATCAGGGAAGCAAGGATCATATTTACCCATATACTCTTCATAACTGCTTAACCCATCATCATCATAGTCCTCTTCAGTATCAGAGACACCATTATTATCGGAATCTACACTGGCATAATTAAAATCGCAAGCAAATGAATCATAAGTTTTTTCCCATAGATCGGGCAAGCCGTCACCATCAGCATCAACACTTTCTTCCTCTTTTGGTACTTCTCCTTCTGCACAACCTTTTACATCAGCAACAGCACCACTTTCAGTATCTGAACATTTATCACAATAGTCTAAAACCCCATCACTATCCTCATCCTTAAACGAAATCATCTTTTTCTTATTAACAGCATTACCATTATTATCTTCTGCTGAATAACAAATCCAACCAGTGTTATCAAACAAGATTTTTTCTCCACCATAAAATGAACTTGCCTCACATAACTTTTCACTGGCACTTTTCCCATAATTGAAATTCTTACAACCAGAATCATCTTCACATTTCATTTCCACTGTAATAGAAGTACAGGAAGAATTATCGTTAATAATAAAGTCTACTTTCGGTGTAGTATCATCAAACTGACAAACAGAATAATTATCAGAACTAACTATAAACCCATTACTTTCAACAAAACTACCAGAATTTCCAGTAGCATCTTCAGCTTTAACTTTAATTTTATACTGATGACTATCTTCCAATTCAGTTATTGGTAATTTAATCGGCATCCCTGGACCAACAGTAGCACTCAAAACTGGAGTTGAAGTTTGCAGTGAAGCCGTAGAACTATCAGTTGAACTTGAGCCAGTAGGTTTGCCAAGACCTTTCATAAGTTGTTTATAATAAGCTGAGGAGCCGCCTGAAGATTGAGCGGATACATATTCATCTTCAATCTTAACTTTGCCGAGATCATAAACTTCATAAGAATAAAATGAAAGATTGCCCTCATTAGTGTAAACATAAACTTCAATTTCGTCACTACCACAACTATAATTTCCGTCCTCAACACTTTCCACTATAGGGGCCGAGAAGTCTATAACAAAATTTAAATTATTTTCAACAACATGATCACCCATCGTACATTTAATAGGAATTTTATAATCACCCTCTAATAAAGAAAGTGATTGGGTATGAACTTGGCTATTAGTATTCTCAAAATTAGTGTAAAGATCATCTGATAAACTTTTATATTCACAAATTGCAGTTTTACTCGTCTCAACAGTTAAAGAAATGTTTGTTTCTTTAAGATAATCACCGTCAGGCCAGAAACTTAATATCCCTCCTAACTGAGTATAATCAACAACAAAAGTCATGGTTTCCATCTCTGAAACGTCACCAGCACCATTTTTACAAATAGTATTAAATTCGTACTCATTAGTTAATCCTGTAAAAGTATTAACATGAAAATCCATTTGATGGTTTTGAGATAACAATTTATCAATACCAGAATCTGCTGCAGGAAGATCCGCTTCACTTCCAGGAAAAGCCAAATTCATTGACTGATAATCTGTATGTCCTTCATCACTATACTTACATAAAGTTTTATCATCAGTTTCTGTAAACAAAGTTACTTTATTACCTTCCACGAGAGGATCTGGATCTGCATAAGCTTCAATAATTTCTGGAGCAGTAGGATCATATTCTAAATATAATTTAGCTTCTGGTCCAATTTCTCCCTCTCCATTTTCACACTGAACATAAACTGCTTTTATCCCTCCATCATTATCATAATCAGAACTGCCCGTACCTTTAGGAAAATTAGGTAAAGTGTAACGGTTGTCTGCACCCGCTTCTAAAACTTTAAACCCAGGCATATCTTCATAATTAAAATTCGGCGAAAAATCAAATTTACAAATATTTGTTGGAACTTTAGTAAAAAATTGCCATTCAAATTCGGGCAAATTACTAATTCCAAAAATATTGTCCAAGTAATAGTAAGGTTGGGGTTTTTCTAAAGTGATCCCATAACCATCAATAATTAAGTTTCCGCACATTGGTTGATAAACTGGATTATTAGCACTATCTTTTGAATAATAACAAATCTTGCTTGAATTTTTTAATTCTAAAGTTTCTGTATACTCTTGGTAGCCTTCATTACCAATAAATTCACACCCATCTCCAAGACAATAAAAAGTTTGATCACATTCAAAACCTTCCGCAACACATTCAAAGTCAACGGAAACAGTTTCAATAAAAAATTCTTCCCAATTGTAAGCAATAGGTTTTTCTTCACGTCCACCTTCCATTAAAATTATTTGCACAGACGGAGGAGTGAAATCTACAGTAAAATCAAAATAATCTTCATAAGCACCATCTGCAAGAAGTTCGTTACAAACTATTTTGTATTCTGAAGAATATTCTTTTTCTATTGGAACAGAAACAGGAGGTGTTTTATGGTCTTTACCCTCTTCATCACTCACAAAATCAGCAACTTTTTCATTATTAGAAGTTAAGTATAAAGCACAAGTTGCTCCCACAGAAGTTGTTGCCTGAAATTCTATTTCAGTTTCAGCAACAGCCCCGCCAGGTAAAGGATAAATAATGTCTATATTTTGTTCCAAATCAAAAGTGTAACCTTTACTTTTAACATTAACGTTGCCTTGTTTATCTGTACAAGTTACATTAAGGTCAAAATTGACACCATTCAAATTATTAAAAGTTACTAACTTTTCCTCTTGATCTGCTGTAGCAGATTTTGAAAATATTCCTCCAGCAGGAACAACCTGTTTCAAATCAAATGAACAATCCATTAATTCGTTCATCCCCTCCAAATAAACAGTTAAAGTCGTTGTATCAGCGACAGTATCAATATTTTCATTAATTTCAAACTGTGGTAAAACATTATCAACATAAACAAAATGTTCTTGAATTTCTTCTTGGTTAAAATATTTATCTTTGGAATAAAACTTTATCCGATAAGTTTCACCATCAATTTGTTCATTTTGTAAAAAAGTAGAATTGATTAAATTAACAACGACCAATTCATCAGTAAGTTTACCAGGGTAGGAAACTTCTTGAAAATCTTCAGTAGCACAAAAACTTTGCGCTTTTGGATCAGAACTTACTAAACAATAACCTAAAACGCCCATTTTATTTTTTTGGTTAGAATATTCGTGGTTATCATCACTACCTTGAAAAGTCAAATTTGAATAAGCATGAGATACAGTATTTATTCCATCTGGGATAATTTTTGTTTGTGGTGACGAATGGTCCATTTGACAAGAAACTCTTTCACCAGGATTAGTAAATATTTCACAATCACTTACAGTATTACCATCACCATCTTTGATACAACTTCCTGCCCCGCCCGGGATACCTTCCCACAAACATCTACCCCACTCACACTGATCATTCGATAATGTTATTTCTCCGAACGGAGTTTTTTTTACGTTTTGTTCGCCATTACATTCAAGCCCAGTATTGTAAGCATAACAATTAGCATCTTCATCAGGATTATCTCCACAAGCATCACAAGAACTTAAGGGCGTAGCTTTATGTTCCGGATTAGAAAAGCATCTTCCTAAGGAAGAACACACTTCAGCAGTACAATAATAATTTTCAAAAAGTGTTGCTTGAGAACTGCACAAAGAACATTGGTCATCTTGATCATATTCCTCTTCAACACAATAACCAGCTCCAGTTTCTTCAGTAACTAGTTCTGGAACTTCCATCCCGGGAAATAATAAATCATAACTAATTACATTTACCTCTGCACTATCTTTCCAAGCGCACTTATTTCCCAAACAGTTATTAATCTCGCAAGAACTTTTACTATTGTAATCAAAACAACTTTCCACTTCTTTACAACTATTACATTTATCAATAATCGTATCAGTATAATCATAATAACAATAATTTTTTGCTCCATCTTCTAAAGGATTAGAATTACCATAACAGGTTTCAAATTCGTAATAAAGACCAAAAGGTTCAGAAAATGTTTGACAAGCACCAGCACTTTTACATTCAGCATCTCTTGCCCCAATCCGAGCACAATAATAATCTTCACTTGAACCATCTCGTTCTGCACAACTTAATGATTGAACAATCTGATTATCATTATTACAAGTATAAACCGTTTTACGCTTTTCTTTATCACCAACAATACAAAAGGTTTCCCAGCCAGTATCTTCATGGTAACGTGCTTGACAATCCTTATTACCTAAAGTAATTGTTTGTTCATTAGCAGTTTCTGATTGTAACCCGGATTGATAAACTGCAACGATAGTATAAGTATAAGTTTTATCCCATTCAACGTCAGCATCAACTTTAGAATTTTCTGTTGGTGAAGCCCCTGAAAAGAATTCACCATTTTTATTAATGATATAACCAATAACTTCTGGACATGGTTTTTTCCATTGTAATTTAACTTCTTTCTTTCCAAGAATAGGACTGATATAAAATTCTTCAACATTTTTTTGTGGGCTATCTCCTTCCTCACTACATTCTCCAATGTAAGTTGTCAAAAATAAATCCATTTCAATAGACTGTCCGAAAGAAACACTAACAATTTGTGGTTCAAAATTATAATTTTGATAAGTTGCAGAGATCTCATGTTCAACATCTTCTTCAACTTCAGCATCTGAAACTTGAACCGCAATTTCATAAGCACCATCAGGATATTTTGAATATCCTTTAAAATTTCCGTCAAGATAAATTTTTGCTCCGTAAGTAGACTTATCGCCGGTATCAAGTTCACCATTGTTATTAGTATCCAAATATACTTTCCCTTTAACACCTTGTAAATCTGCACTTTTCAATTTAAAATCTAAACTAAAATTGCCTTCGGCTAAAGTTAACGGTTTTTTTTCAGATTGATAACCAATTTTACTAGCAGTAAAAATGTACTGGCCGGAAGGTAAATCTGTAACTTGATATTTTCCTTCTGTATCTGAAAAAACTTTATTTCCGGTTGGTCCAGTTAAAGAAACTGTTGCTCCTGAAACTGGCTGATTATTATCATCTTTAACAACCCCATAAACTTCTGCAACTCCTTCTGAAACAGTTAAAGTAATATTTTTGTTCAATGTTTCACCAGGACTTAAAAAGACCGAATAAGATAAAGAGGAATACCCTTCTAAGTTTACTTTAAGCGCATAACTCCCCGTATTTAAATCAGTAAAAGAATATTTTCCAGAGTTATCTGAAGTGAATTCTTGTTCTGCACCTTCAAGAACAATTTTTGCTTGTGCAACAGGTGTGCCTTCCTCATTAATAATGTATCCAAATATTTCACCTTTTTCAGTTATCACACCACAATAAGCGGCAGTGCAAGTGTCGGGGTTCATTCCAAAAGGATTAACAAAAATTATATCGTTAAGATTATATTGAGACAATTGTTTTTTAGCTTTATCTTCACACTCAAACTTGTTTAGACCGTACTGACAAAATTTAATTTTTTCAATTTTACAACAACCAGGCGTACACCACAAATCATAATCTTCATCAGCGATAATTTCTCCCCCTAATTGAACACATTTACCCTTACTATGAATTTGACAATCCACATTACAATTACCTTGTTGACAATTATCAATTTCTGAACAATCAGAGTTAGGAATAAAATGTTCATTCAAATCACAATTATCACAATCATCTTGTGCTTGCTGATTAGTTACACCGGCAACACAATACAAATCTTCGCTAGCTTGTGGATAAACATAACAACCTTCAACTACCGAAATTGGACCACCCTCCTCTTCTTGAGAGTAAGATAAGTAAACCGTAGAAAATAGAATAAACAAAAATAAAACTACTAAAATCAAACCTCTTTTTTTACTAATCATTTAATATACATTTAAATAAAATAGTATTTGTTTATAAATGTTACGAGAAATGAGTTTAAGACATTTTAGTAAAAATTAACTTTTTTTTACCATCTTTTTCAGTTCAGAGATTATATTTCTTATTTCTTCGGCCCGTTTTTGATCTTTCTCACTAACTTTGTTTACTTGTTCTGAAGATTGTTTTTCTTTTTCTGGAATTTTTCTCATGGGACGAATTAACTTTTCCAATTT
>CAZQLW010000011.1:0-29963 GCA_964594395.1 uncultured Methanosarcinales archaeon
TTATTTTTTTTTCTTTTTTATCAATTTTAAGAACTTCTTTATTTTCTAGCCATTGTAAAGCTCGCATAACAGAAATTTCATCTAGCTGGGATGATTTAATAATTGCAGAAAGTTCTTTTTCTGATTTAAGAACTGGTAAAACCTGCCTTTCCAAAGGATGAAGTTTAGAGATTATTGACTTAAGTTCCATAATTTAAGTTAGAGTGACTATTTATTTATAAAATCTTCTTTTAAGAAATTAACAAAAGAGAAAGAAAAAATAAAATTAAAAAAATTTACTTCATGCCCCAGTGATTGTTAAACATCTGGTCCATAGCTGAAGCGAAGTAAGGTGTTTTCACCCAAACTCCTAAATCATAACTTGGATGAACTTCTCGATCGTCCAACATCATAAAAACCATATCTTTACTATCAACAGTTACAAAACGAGAATTAATTTTATTGTTATGTTTGACTTCTGCACAATTCTTTAAAGAATCGGCAACTCTCTTATTCTCTTTTGTAATTGGAGCGGAGATTCTTACTTTTACTCCTCTCTTCTTAGCTTTTTCAAATGATGTTTTAAGTCCTTCAACTTTACGCATAAAACCTTTATCAGTGGTCATAACGTTAACACTTTTTTTTGCATCTTTGATTAACAAGTCAAGATGGTTATACAAATTGTTTCTGCCCCTTAGACAACCGCTCATCTCTGAAGGGTCTACCAAACTAATTCCATTAGTATGTAAACTTTCTAATTCAGTAAGTAACGGCGAAGTTTTAATTCCATCCAAACGTTTAATTTTATCTTGCGCGTTTAAATGCATATTTTTCTTTACCCGATCGACTACTTCACTTGGCGGAATAGCAATATATTTAATTGGTTTGCCTAACTTCATAACCACAAACCCTTTTTTTTCTAAAGATTCTAAAACATCATAACTTCTAGATCGTGGAACATCAGCAATGTCAGATAACTCTCCAGCTGTGGAAACACCTCTGCTCAATAAAGCAGTCCAAAGCTTAACTTCATATAAATTCAAATCAAAATACCTTCTTAATTTACTTAACAATTCTTCTTTTACAATCATTTTTTCTCAAACCCCCCTCTTTTTTAAGTAATAACCCTTTTTTGTTACTAAGTTATCAGTAAACCAAACTACTATTAAAAGGTTGTGGTTTTGCAAAATATATCTTCACCCGAATTTATAGTAAAAAAAAATAATTTTAATATTCTTAGCATCAAAGTTACCATTCTAACTTGTACCTTAAAATAACACCAATCCCACCGAGACCATCCAACCGTTTTCCACTTTCATGTTTTGAAGAAATAATATAAATTTCACCTTGAGAACTATCAACCTGTTTCATTAACTGATCAAGCTCATCATATTCTTCAGCGGCCCTTTTTTGTTGAATGAAATCATCAGTGATTAACAATTTGTTAACAGCCCCAGCAAAGACAGCTTTTTTAGTATCCTCAAAACCATATCCTGCAAGATTATTTTTCTTTATTTCGCTTAACAGTTCTTCGACGACAATTTGTTCAGTACGTACTCGACTATTTTCTAAAATTTTGTGTAACTCTGGACTTCGCATAACTTCATCCAAAGAACTCTTGCTAACATCTGAACAAGCAGATAAAACTATTTTTTTCTTTAAATCTGCAGAACTAATTTTTTTATAAAGGTCATCTTTGTAAAACGCAGGAGAAGCCAAAATAACTTTTTCTGGATTGTAACGTTCAAAATAAGATTGTAAAGCTTTAATAATTTCCTGATGAAAATCTTTTTTGATTGAAACTTCTTTAGCTTTTTTGGGTACATCTCCACTCAATCGTAAAATTATTTCATTACCAGACTTTTTAGTTAAAGCAAAAATTGCTTCTTCACGGTCAAGGATACAAATAATAAATGTATACTTTTTTTCACTTGCTTCTTTAAGTTTTTGTTTCTGATACTTTAACCACTTAACTTTTTCTAAAGTTAGTTGATCTCCAACATGTAAAGAAATAGAATGATAACTTCCATGTGGAATATCTTCAGGACCACCAGTAATTTTTCCGTTAACTTTTAAACAGTCAGTAGCAGTAAAATCTATTGATTCTGCTTGAATCTTTAAAGTTAAAGTTTTTCTAACAACTTTAGCATTATCTCCATCACCAATTTTAATTTTTCTTGTAGTCTTACCTTTAAGTTGATCTTCAGGATCAATCAGGTGACTTAAATACCAAAGATCTTCAAGATCATTAATTTTTAATTTCACAGTACCTTTTTTGAAATCTGAACTAATAATTTCCATATTCACCAAATAATTTAAAGTATTATAAAAAAGTTTAGTTTGTTTACTTGTATATTACAATTATTTCTCTAATCAAAAGCCCATCAAATGGCATATCAAACCAACGTTCTTCAAACCAATCAATTTTGTGCTTTTTAATTTTACCAAAATGTGGATCTGCAAGTAAAATTTTATTTTTTTCAAAACCAACAACAACAGAATAATGGCCAGCCTCTTCTGGAGAAAACCAATCTACAATAACTGGAATTCCTTTCTTAACTAAACGTTTTAATTCTTTAATAGAAGAGTTTTGTTTTACATATCCATTTAAACCAAATCTCTTTGCTGTTTTAACAATATCTTTTTCCCAGCAACCGGTCTTTCTACTAGTTTTTGTTAATTCAGCTAAATGATTTTCAGATTTATTTATCCCATAAGCTGAAAGAACCATCTTCAAACAAGCAGGACCACAATATCCAGGAGATTGTTTAAATAATTTTAGTTTTATCATCTTCTTTCATTAAACTTAAAATGAAAGTTATTAAATTTATTTAACCACCAACCAGTAACAAAACAACCAAAAGATTTATATATGATTACTATTAATTAGTAGTAAACACCTCAAACCACCTCTTTTTCCTCAGCAAGCCGAGGTAGGGTTCCTTGCTTTGCATGGATAACTTCCTGGTTAGCTGAGGTTTTTCATAATCATAAAAAAGCTAAAAAATAGGCTCTTTACTTAAAAAAAGAGAAAAATCAGCTTAAAATGATATTAATGAAAAAAAGAACCGAATAGTTTATATATAAGACTCAATATTAATAATCAAGCCCGTCACGAGAGTACCTGTGGGAGTTTACGGCTAAGCCAAGCCATGAACACAGGGGTTAGTGACACGGGCTTCATAATCAATAAAAACATAGAATATCAGAATCACATTACATTACCAAAATCACAAACATAACAGTAAATAAGTAAAATAACGATAGTGAGTTTTGGGGATTCTATATTCTATTAAAAAAATAAAAAGAACTCAAAAGGAGTTACCAATCATGTTCAATCATTCAATTACACTAAAATCAAAGTATGATGAATTAAAAAAATTAAGATTAATTAGGTAACTCTTTCTAAGAAGTTCGCGGAGAAGAAAATGGCAAAAATAAGTCCCGTAGCGGCAAAATATATTGTTCATTCAACAATCAAAATTGAGGGCGTTGTTGATCGTCCTGATGTAATCGGAGCAATTTTCGGACAAACAGAAGGTTTGTTAGGAAACGATTTAGAGTTAAGAGAATTACAAAGAAGTGGAAGAATAGGAAGAATTGAAGTTAATGTAAATACTAGTTCTGGTAAAACTAACGGAGAAATTATTATTCCCAGTAGTTTAGATAAAACAGAAACAGCAATTGTTGCCGCAGCGCTAGAAGTAATTCAACGTATTGGCCCTTGTAATGCTAAAATAGGGGTTAATAAAATTGAAGATATTAGGATTAGTAAAAGACAATTTGTAATTGATAGAGCAAAAGAACTATTACGAAATCTTACTGAAAAAACATTACCTGATTCTCAAGAATTAGCTGATGAAGTTTCACAATCTGTAAGAATGACAGAAGTAATAGAATTTGGGAGAGAAAAACTTGCTTCAGGCCCAGGTATTTATGAAAGTGACGAAATAATCATTGTTGAAGGTCGAGCTGACGTATTAAATTTGTTAAAACATGGGTTCAAGAATGCAATCGCAATGAACGGAACATCATGTCCAGAATCAATCAAAGAATTAACAAAGAAAAAAACAACTACTGTTTTTGTCGATGGCGATCGTGGCGGAAACTTAATTATCAGAGAATTAGTAAGTGTCGCTGATATTGACTTTGTTTGTAAAGCTCCTGATGGAAAAGAAGTAGAAGAGATTACTAAAAAAGAACTTCATAAAGCGTTAAGAGGAAAAATAACTTCTGAACAAGCAAAATTAGATTTAGGTATTGATGATACTGGTGCATTAAAAGAACCTGAAAAAGCACCAAGGAGCAGTTATCAAAGTAGACCTATCCAAAAAAATCAGTCGTACAGGCAACAAAATGCACCGTCTGCAAGAAATTATCCAAAAAGTAATGAACAGAGACCGGCAATGAACGTTAAGAAAAAACCGTTATCTGCTGAAGAGAAAAAGAAATTTAAAGAAACTTTAGAAGATCTTTTTGGAACAAGAGGAGCATGTATCTTTGATGAAAAGCTTAACATTCTTGGTAAAGTTCCACTAAGTGAATTAACCAGCACGGTTAAAAGTTTAAAAAGTGGAGTTTATGCAGTAGTGATGGACGGAACAATAGATCTTGATTTGGTAAGAACTGCTGAAAAATTAGAAATAATCCATTTAATTGGTACCGGTTCTAAAGTTAAAGAAACCCAAAAAGTTAATGTTTTAACTGATGATAAACTTTAAAGTTTAGTTTAATTTAATTTTTTTTATTTATTTTTTGCTTTCTGAGTAAATATTTATAAATACCACTCCACTCCGTTCTAAAATGATGGAATTACCTCAACGATACGATCCAAAAGAAGCCGAACCTAGATTACAAAAGTTCTGGGAAGAGAACAATATCCAAAAGTTTGATGAAAATAATACAAAGAAAATTTATTCAGTAGATACACCACCACCAACAGTTTCAGGTAAAATGCATATGGGACACGCGTTTGGTTATAGCCAGTTTGATTTTATTGCCCGTTATAAGAGAATGCAAGGGTTTAACGTTCTAATGCCAATTGGTACTGATGATAATGGTTTGCCAACACAAACTTTAATCCAAAAGATCAAAAAAGTTCGAGCAAATCAAATGTCAAGGAAAGAATTTGCAAAATTATGTTTAGATACTTTAAAAAAAGAATTAAGACCAAAATATCTTGGCGATTTTAAAAGGTTAGGGATGAGTTATGATTGGAGTGTTAATTATACTACAATAGATGCACACAGTCAAAAAGTTAGCCAGAAATCTTTCATTGAACTGTACGAAATGGGCAGAGCGCACCGGCAAGAAGCAGCAGCAATATGGTGTCCAAAATGTCAAACTGCAATTGCACAAGTTGAATTGGAAGATAAAGATATTGACTCTAACTTTAACGACATTGTTTTCAAGATACAAGAAGGTAATAAGGAAAAAGATCTTGTCATTGCAACTACTAGGCCAGAATTGCTTCCTGCGTGTGTAGCCATATTCTTTCACCCTGAAGATAAAAGATACAAGAAATTTGAAGGTAAAATGGCAAAAGTGCCATTGTTTGACTTTGAAGTTCCGATTATGCCAGACAAGGCTGCTGACCCAGAGAAAGGTACAGGAATTGTAATGTGTTGTACATTTGGTGACAAGGCAGATATGGAATGGCAAAAAGTTCATCAATTACCTATCAAAACTGCAATCACCAAGTATGGTAAAATGTCTTCTCTTGCGGGCAAGTACGAAAATATGAAAATAAAGGAAGCTAGAGAAGCTATTATTAAAGATTTAAGAGAAAACGGTTTGTTACTTAAACAAAAGCCCATTACTCATCCAGTTAACACTCACGAAAGATGTGGTACCGAAGTTGAGTTTGTGCATTCTAAACAATGGTTCATTAAATATCTTGATTTGAAAAAAAATATGTTAAAATGGGGTTCTGCTTTCGATTGGCACCCAAAACATATGAAAAATCGTTATGATAATTGGGCTAACGGTTTATCATGGGACTGGTGTATTTCAAGACAAATCTACTTTGGAATTCCGTTCCCAGTATGGTACTGTGAAGATTGTGACGAAACTATTTTGGCAAAATTAAAAGATTTGCCTGTAGATCCTACTGAAGACAAAGCGCCAGTTGATAAATGTCCAAACTGTAAAAGTACAAAGATTAAAGGAGAAACAGATATCATTAACACCTGGGCAACTTCATCTTTAACTCCTACAATTGTTAAAGAACTGTTTAAAGGCAAACCAGTTTATGACCATTTGATTAAAAACCCAATGGACTTAAGACCGCAAGGCCATGATATCATTTCTTTCTGGCTGTTCAACACAGTTGTAAAAAGTAATTTACATTTCCAAATGAAACCTTGGAATGATTGTTTTATTCACGGTTGGATTTTAGACCCTAAAGGTAAAAAAATGTCCAAATCCAAAGGTAATGTTGTAGAACCATTATCTATGATCGAAAAATATTCTGCTGACGCGTTAAGGTATATGGCGGGTGGCCCTAAGTTAGGTGAAGACCTTCCATTTCCGGAGAAAGATTTACTTACTGGGCAGAAATTTATTAACAAATTCTGGAACGCATCCAAGTTTAGTTTAATGCACTTAAAAGATTACAAAAAAAGTAAAGTTACAGAAATATTTGATCAATGGTTGTTAAGCAAACTACATAAAGTTATCAAAGATTCTACTGAAAGTTTTGATAGATATGAATATAGTAAAACTAAATCTGAAGTGGAAAAATTTTTCTGGCAAACATTCTGTGACCAATACTTAGAAATTGTTAAAGATAGGTTATATAATCCTGATTCTAGAGGAAAAGAAGCAAGAAAAAGTGGCCAAGAATCATTATTTCAAACAATTTTAACGGTGATAAAAATGGTTGCTCCAATCATGCCTCATATTACTGAAGAGATTTACCAATTGTATTGGGCTAAAAAAGAAGGTTGTAAAAGTGTCCATATTTCAAATTGGCCTAAATTCAATTCAAAATTGGTTAACGAGAAAGCTGAATTAGCCGGAGATTTAGGGGTTGACATTATCAACGCAGTTAGAAAATATAAATCAGAAAAACAAATGTCATTAAAAGAAGAATTGGCCGAACTTATTTTAGTAAGTAAAGATAAAGATTTTGAAAAAAATATTAAAAGTATTGAAGATGATTTGAAAGCTGTTCTTAAAGTTAAAGAGATTAAATTTAGTGGTAAAACTAGTTTAGAAACAGAAAAATTTAAAGTTAAAATAAACGTAAAAAAATAAATTTTAAGCCTATTTTTCCGAAACATTTTTAAGCAATGGTAGAATATTAAGCTTAAAGGGTGTGATTAGCTTAATTGAATTACGCTTAAAAGATTAATTTCGAAAATAAACGGAGGATAATAAAAATGGACGCATATTGTGTAAGATGTAAAGAAAAAAGAGAAATGAAAGATGAACAAGAAGTTGAAATGAAAGGTAAGGGTGGCACTAAAAGAAGAGCAGCAAAAGGAAAGTGTGTTAAGTGTGACACAACCATGTTTAAGATTCTTCCAAACAAATAAATTTCATCTATTTTTTTCTTATTTTTTTTCTTAATTAAACTTTATTAAGTTCATACCCTTCTTTAGTATCACCGACAATATAACCTAACTTTGCAATCTGATCTCTTAAATCATCAGCTTTTTGCCAATCTTTATTATTTCTTGCAGTTAAACGTTCCTCGGCAAGCTTAGTAACTTCTTCAGGAATAACATCTTCTTTAATAGAATTAAGATCTAAACCTAAAACATCATCAAACTTAATAATTAACCAATATTTTTCTTGAGAACTTAACTTTTTATCTTTAATCACTTCCCATAAAGTAGCTAAAGCTTTAGGGGTGTTTAAATCATTATTTATCTGGACAGTAAACTTATCCATGTATAAAGTTTCTAAAATTTCGTGTTTCTTATTAGATTTAAGCGACTTTTTTAATTCTAAAACTTTATCTTTAAGTTTTTGGTAAGAATTTTTTGCCCCCATAATTGCTTCCTCACTATACATTAGAGGGTTTCTGTAACTTGTTCCTAAACAAAAATAACGGTACGCTAAAGGAGGAATACCTTTTTCTTTAATACTAGCTAAAGTAAGAAAGTTTTCACCAGACTTAGCCATTTTATCTCCTTTCGATAAAACAAGGAACTCATTATGCAACCAATACTTTACCCAGGGCTTTTTACCAGTAGCTGCTTCAGATTGTGCAATCTCGTTAGGATGATGAACGGGGATATGATCAATACCGCCACAATGAACATCGAACTGTTCCCCTAAATATTTTATTGACATCGCTGAACATTCTAAATGCCAGCCAGGATAACCTTCTCCCCAGGGAGAATCCCATTTCATTTCTTGATCATTAAATTTTGATTTAGTAAACCATAACACAAAATCATGCGAATTTTTCTTATTAACATCTTTTTCTACCCGGGACTTAGTTTTTGCTTTAAGATTAAGCCGAGCAAGTTTACCATAATCTTTAAATTTAGAAGTGTCAAAATAAACATTACCTCCGGCAGTGTAAGTGAACTTTTTCTTTTCTAACTTTTCAATCAATTTAATTTGTTCTTTAATATGGTCTGTAGCTTTAGGCAATTTATTAGGAACAATTATATTAAGCTCTTTCATATCTTCGTTAAAAGCTTGGGTATAAAAGTCTGCTACTTCCCAAACAGTTTTTTTTTCACGTTTCGCACCTTTCAACATTTTATCTTCACCAGCATCCGCATCAGAAGTAAGATGACCAACATCAGTAATATTCATAATATGTTTAACCCTAAAACCGTTAAATAAAAGTACTCTTTTTAAAAAATCGTAAAAAAGAAAACCCCGCAAATTACCTAAATGCGCGTAATGATAAACAGTCGGACCGCAAGTATAAAGTCCAACTTCCATTTTTTTTAACGGAACAAAATCTTCTTTTTTCCTAGTTAATGTATTGTAGAGTTTAAGTGTCATTTTAAAAAGTAATAATCTCAGCTTTATTTAAACTTTCGTCCATCAATTGGTTTAAATCTAACTTTTCTAATTCTCTATTAATTTTTTCAGGATTAGATTTTGTTGCTGGATTTTTTGGTCCCAGTAAACAACATATTTCTGGACCCGATGAAATTTCGTAAGTGCCTATTTTTTTAGCTAAATCAATTATTTCTTGCTTATCAAAGGTTAACACTGGCCGAAATATTTCTAAACTTAAATTCTTAGTAATTACATTTAAATTACTAAGTGTCTGACTGCTTACTTGTGCTAAATTCTCGCCAGTAATTAAATATTTAGCTTTTTCTTTTTCTGCGATTAGTTCAGCAGTTTTAAACATTAATATTTTGCTAAGAATAAAATAGTCTCGATGATCACATTTTACAGTTAATTCTTTCAAAATTTTTGCAAAAGGTATCAAATAAACTTTTTTTAATCCTAAGATTTTAACCAGCTCTTTAACTTTATCCAATTCTTCTTCTCCCGTAAGCGGAACTTGATGAAAATGTACTGCAATAACCTCTAACCTATTCTGCATTAAATTGATTGCTACCGGGCTGTCTATCCCTCCACTAAGTAAGGCCACCGCTTTTTCCATAATTGAAAGGTATTTCTTCTATTTTATAAGATTTGTTGTTTCCAAGAATTAAATTAACATATTAAGAACCATACAAAAAAATAAATATTATTTTTCTGGGGTTTCGAAAACAAGCAATGTTTTCGATACATTTATTAACTTATTTTGAGTCTTGAGTTAGATGAAGAAAATATTACCAATAACCTTGTTCTTTCTCATTATTTTAATTGTTCCACTTGTTTTAGCCGAAGATAATCTTTACCTTTATGATTCATTAAAATTACAACTTGATATTAATGGAGAATTTGAACTGATTTCGGAAGGGGCATCTTCTTCAGTAAAAAAAGTTAGTGCTGAACTATTACTTTATCCAGAAGATAGTTACCGCCAAATATTACAAGAAATTGACACACTGGGAGAGGTTGAAGAAGATAAAGTTACTTTTTCATGGAAAGACCCAGAATTAGGTAAAAAAGAGTTAAGTTATTCTGCAATTATTAATACTGTGAATTCCAGGATAAAAGTTAAAAAGAAAATAAATTACCCTATCAACCAATTACCCTCAGAAATCAACGAATATTTATTACCTACAGAAACTATTGATTCTCATTATCCACAAATTATTACTCAAGCAACAGAGTTAGCTGAAGGTGAAACCGATTTGTTTAAAGTAGTTTTTAAATTGGCAAGTTGGGTGGAAGATAATGTGGAATATGATTTAAGCACTTTAACTGCTGACACTTCACAGAAAGCTTCCTGGGTACTAAATAATCGACAGGGAGTATGCGATGAAATGACCTCACTTTTTATCGCTATGGCCCGATCGTTAGGCATCCCTGCCAGATTTGTTTCAGGTATTTCTTACACTACTTCAGAACTATTTGAAGAAAACTGGCAACCACACGGATGGGCAGAAGTTTACTTCCCCGGTATTGGTTGGGTAAGTTTTGATATTACTTTTGGAGAATATGGTTATATTGATGTAACTCATATGAAACTACGTGACGGATTTGATCCCGTAGAACCTTCAACAAAATATGAATGGTTAGCCAATAAGGTTGGAATAAAAACTAGTGATTTAAAATTAAATACTAAAATCATTGCCAGGGGAGAAATAAAAGAAGAAGAACTTCTTCTCGAACAAGAAATTTTAGCAGCAGAAGTAGGATTGGGGAGCCATAATCTTGTAAAAGGAGTAGTAAAAAATACTGCTGATTATTATGCTGCAACAACATTACAATTAGCAACTCCAAAAGAAGTAGAAATTATTGGCAGAAATAAAAGGAAAATTCTTTTAGAACCAAAAGAAATTAAAGAAACGTTTTGGATAATAAAAGTTTCAGATAATCTTAAAGATAATTATTGGTATCAATTTCCAGTAATAGTATATTCAGAAAAAAACATATCTAGAGAAAATAGTTTTAAATCTTCAAGTGGCAAACCAATCTATTCCCAGAACGATATTGAAAAACTAACAATTGAAGATGAAGAAAAAAGTTATTCTAGAAAAGTTTCATTCAATTGTGATTATCCAGAAGAAATTTTTGTTAATGAAGAAGCATCAATAAAATGTAAAATAAAAAATAGTGGTAATACCAATTTGAAACAGATTAATTTTTGTTTAAATAATGTCTGCCAAAAAGTAAACTTGCCAATAAACCAAGAAGAAAGTCAAGAAATAAAAATTAAAGGTGAAAAGATAGGTTGGAATAAGATTATTGTTAGTGTAGAAAATGAAATCATTGAGAAAAAAACTTCGTTAGAATTTGCAGTTTTAGATTCACCAGAGATAGAAATAACAGTTGATGCTCCTCAAGAGATTATGTTTGCTGAACAATTTGAAATTATCTTAAACTTAGAAAAAAAATCATTTAGTGTTCCAAAGAATGTTAAAATAATTATTGATGGACCTGGTTTTGAAAATCAATGGACTTTAAAAGAATTAAAGAAAAATGAAGAATTAATTCTGGAAATGAAAAGTGAAAGATTAAGTAAAAAAAATTCTTTCTTAATAACAACTAGTTGGGAAGATAAAAATGGTAAAGAATATTCAAAAGAGAAAAAAATTATTATCAACTCGAAAGCAACAAATATTAAAGATAAGATCAAAATGTGGTTAAACAGTTTATTAAAAGTATTCTATTGAAATTAATAAAAAAAATTATAAAAAAAATAAAGAATTTATCTTCTCTTTCTCTTTCGAGTTACTGCTGCTTTCTTACCAGCTTTCATTCGAACTGCAGTTTTTCTCTTTTTAGTAGCTGCTGCTTTCTTACCTGCTTTAACTCTTTTTAGAGACTTTTTCTTAGCTGGTTTTTTCTTAACTACTTTCTTCTTAGCAGCTTTTCTTTTAACAACTTTCTTTTTAGCAACTTTTCTCTTAACTACTTTCTTCTTTGCAGCCTTTCTCTTAACAACTTTTTTCTTAGCAGCTTTTCTTTTAACAACTTTCTTCTTTACAGCCTTTTTCTTAACTGCTTTCTTCTTTACAGCCTTTCTTTTAACTGCTTTTTTCTTAACCACTCTTTTTTTAACAATTTTTTTAGCCATCATTACACCTCTTTATTTTAAATTAACAAAAAGGAAGTTATTTTCCTTTTTAAATGTATCGGAAAGCGAAGCTTTTGAAACTCAAAGAAATTAAAAATTAATTTTAATATTTCAATCATTTCAAAAACGAATCATTTTATTTCAATAAGATTAAAAATATGGCCAATGTATTTTTCAGAGGACAAACTTTAAAAAGTAGAGCTAATCTTTAAACAAGAATGACAAATCAAGAAAAAACCAAAAAGAAAGAATTTTCAGAAATAGTTGAACAACTCAATAAAATTAGTAACAAAAATGTTACTAAGAATGTTAACAAACCAAGTAACAAATTAGAAGAAGAAAATAATGTTCTTAACAGTAATTTAAAGAAGATAGAAGAAGAAAACTTCATGCTTAAAGAAATGTTTAACAAAGCTAACACCGAACTGAATAATATTAGAAAACCGGCATTACTTGTTGCTGACGTGGTTAACACTTTTGAAAATAATAAAGCAGTAATCAAATTACTTAATGGCAATAAATTTTATTGTTATTTTTCTCAAGAAATTAAAAAACTTTCACCCGGAGACACAGTACTTGTCGACCAAAAGTCATTAAATATTGTTGAAAAAGTTGAAGTAACAGACAATTTTGATGTTGAAAAATTTGTCATCATTGAAAAACCGCAAGAGAATTGGGGAGACATTGGTGGTTTAAGATCAGAAATTGAAGAAGTGAAAGAAGTTATCGAACTACCACTAAAAAAACCGCACTTGTTTAAGAAGGTTGGAATTAAACCACCTAAAGGAACTTTATTATATGGCCCACCAGGAACAGGTAAAACTTTGTTGGCGAAAGCTGTAGCTCACAGTACAGATGCAACTTTTATTGAGATAGTAGGGTCAGAATTAGTGCAAAAATTTATTGGTGAAGGTGCAAAACTAGTAAAAGAAATTTTTAACCTGGCAAGGAAAAAAGCACCTGCAATTGTTTTCATTGATGAACTTGACGCTCTTGCAGCCAGAAGGATGGAAACTGGTACAAGCGGGGAGAGAGAAGTTAGCAGAACATTTATGCAACTACTTGCTGAATTGGACGGTTTTAAACATCTTGACAATGTTAAAATTATTGGGGCTACTAACAGAATTGACATTTTAGATACTGCAATTACTCGGCCAGGAAGATTAGATAGATTAATCCATATTGGTTTACCGGATTCAGAAGGTATCCTGGAAATTTTGAAAGTTCACACTCAAAATATGAACTTAGAAAAAGTTAAATTGAAAGAATTAGTAAAAGAAATGGAAAATTTCAGTGGCGCAGAGATTAGAGCAGTTTGTACAGAAGCTGGTTATTTTGCTATTCGTGAAAATAGATCATCTATCCATCAAAATGATTTCTTAGAAGCAATTGAAAAAGTAAGAACTGAAGAAGAAGATGAAGACCATAAAGATATTTTTGGTTAGAATAAAGTTTATGGGCGCTAGGAAGTTACTACCGTTCATCATCGGCCGGAGCCTCAGTGGGTGTTCACGTCCGTCATCGCGCTTTCCACACTTCTAAGTTGAGATTCTCAAGCATACTTATAAAATTTATGAGAAAGTTTATAAAAAAGCTCATCATTCAAAGATAAAAACTAAGTAACTAAAATAGACCAGAATGAAAGAGTATAATCGAGTCTCTTTCTGGAGAGTACTATTTTAGAAGAGGATAAAGAAAAATGGAAGGAACAGTAAAGTTTTTTAACCGAAAGAAAGGTTTTGGGTTTGTAAGTGGTGAAGATGGAAAAGATTATTTCATTCATTTCTCTGCACTTAAAATGCCTGGATTTCTAAGAGATAACGACAAAGTAAGCTTTGATCCTGCAGAAGGAGAACGAGGACTTAAAGCAGAAAATGTAGAACTTCTACAAAAAGGTTCAGAAAGGGACGATTTACCTGCTGAAGAAGGTTCTGAAGAAGCGCCTGCAGAAGAATCAGCACCAGTTGAAGAAGAAACTCCAGCAGAAGAACCAGCACCAGCTGAAGAAGAAAAGAAAGAAGAATAATTCTTTAAATTTTTATTTTTTTTATTTCTTATTTATTAACCTCGAACATCACCATTAAAAGATAGATTTAAATATTACTTCTACTTATAAAACTATATTAAAAACAAAGGTAAGTAGATGAAAGGAAATTATAAATATGTTTTCAATGGAATTCCCTATTTGAAAAAGCATTGGGGCCAACTTACTTTTATTTTATTCATGAGCATATTAACGATTTCTTTAAGCCTAGTGCCCATAGAACTTTTCAAAAGATTAATTGATGTGGCCATACCAACAAAAGATTTGCAAATGGTGTTGACGATAGTGGGCGTAGTTTTTGCTATTCAACTTATTCTTTTGGCTATAAACTACTTTCAAGATATAATCATGACCAAAATGAATTTAAAGATAACACGCATGATTCAAACTGATTTCTTTAGCGGACTTTTATGGCTCGCTCCACGACAACGTGCCCGCTTTAAGCAAGGACAATTAATGGAAAGAATGATTGATGATACGGAGGAAGTAGTTGATTCTACTTTTGATTTAATTCTTTCACCCATTTTAGATATTATTTCGTTATTAATTGTTCTAATTTATATGTTTATAGTCAGTCCTCATTTAACTTTTGTAGCTTTAGCTTTTGTTCCCGTTTTTATTTTAATGACTTTACCGGTAAATCGACTAATTCGTAAAAGATATACGGCGGTTAAGAAAAAGTATGCTGAGATTTATTCTATTGTCCAAGAAAGATTAAGTCAAATGAATCAAACCATTAAACTTAAAAAAACAGAACAAGAAACAGCATATCTTAACAAACATCTAAAAAATTGTTATGAGGTGGAATATGATTATGAAAAGTTTTCTGCCAAATTAGGGAGCGTGATCTCCCTCATTAGTGGTATTGCCCCCTATGTAATTCTAATATACGCGGCATACGAAATAATTCTGGGAAGGTTCCAGATTGGAACTTTAATTGCCTTTAGTATGTTGATACCAAGATTTTTTGGCCCAATACAAGAATTAGTGGGAAAAGAATTTGAATTCCAGACCTTAGAAGTTACTGCTAAGCGAGTATTTGAAGTTTTTAAGAAGAAGAAAGAACCTAAATAATACTAAAACATTAGAAATATATAAATATCTATTCTTTATTTTCTTCTATAATGAACAAATTAGAAAATGCTAAGAATAAAGAGTTAATTTCACAAAAAAAAGATTTGGTTTGGTTAGTATACCCCCCAAGTGTTCCCCCTAATGGCCCGGGGTATCATCACATATATCCCTCCCTCCCCGTTTTAGCGGGATCGCTTCGGAAAGAATGCAAAAATGTGAATCAATTAAACCTTCATAGCGAATTTTTAGATTGGTTATTTCGATCAGATTATTACAATGATCTTATTTCTGTTGCTTATGAAAACCTCTCCAAGTTACAAAGAAAAAATAGATTGAATCAAAAAGAAGAATCTTTTTATGAAAATCTAAAGAGATTATGTCAATTAGATTCCCACTTCAAAAGAAATGATTTTTTGTCTCGTGAACTAATTCAATTAATTATCAGTATAATTGAAACAAAAAGTAATCCCAAAACTTATTCTGAGATTGAAGAAATGCTTCATTGCCCAGATGAATTGGGTCACTTAATGTTATCTTTTTACAATGATTTTTTTTGTAACCAAAAACACAAAAAACCTTTATTTGTGGGGATTTCTATTCCAATGGGAGCACAATTAATTCCTGCCATGCGCTTCGTAAATTGGTTTAGAAAGAATCTCTGGAATGATGTACCCATTTTTTTTGGAGGACCATTCATAACATTACTGAAGAATGAGTTACAAGAATTAATAATTAAAAAAAGCAATCTTAAAGGAATAGTTCTATATGAAGGGGAAGAAGCAATAATTGAAATCTACAAACAGTTAAAATCAAAGTCTCCCGACTGGAACCAAGTACCAAATCTAATTTATTTGAATAAAAGAGAATTAACCAAAAGCCCTTCACGTCCGAAATTTTCATTAAATGATTACCATTCACCATTTTATGAAAAAGAAATGATTAAAAAGTGGAAGATAAATCGGTTGGCAATATTACAATCGCGAAAGTGTTATTGGGGCAAATGTTCATATTGTGAATACCAAAACCTTTACCAACGTCATCATTGTAAAAAACCAGAAATTCTTGTAAATGAAATGAAAAATTTATCTGCATTGACAGGGATTTCTCATTTTACTTTGACAGGAGATTGCCTTTCACCCTCATACTCAACAGCATTATCTAAAGAAATAATTAAACAAAAAATAGATGTCACTTGGGAAAGTTATATTAGGGTTGATAATAATTATGATGTGTCCACTTTTAAATTAATGACTTTGGCGGGTTGTATTAAAGTCCAAGCAGGAATTGAAAGTTTTGATACTAAACCATTAAAACGCGCGAATAAGGGGTATGGTGGTCCAGAAGCTTTAGATTTTCTTAAGAGACTAACTTCTAGCCGGTTAAAGTTTGGAATTAATATTATCTTAGATTTGCCAGGTACGTCATATGAATCCGCTTTAAAACAATATAATTCAATTAAACCTATCCTTTTGAAGGCAAAAAATTTGGAATTATTACAAGTATTTCGTTTTGTTTTATTACGTTCTTCAATGATGGGAAAAGAGCCAAAAAAATACAATCTTAATATTTGTAATAATTGGGATAATATTGGGTCACTTGGCTGTCTATTAAATGAATTGCCATTTCATGATTCAGAAGGTATGAATGAAAACCAGAAAAAAGAGATGGAACATAAATATGAGAATATTACCAAAAGATCATCATTCTCTCTTAGAACACCAGAAAAAAAATAAAGTGAACTGTTTAATTTTATAATAAATAATTTACTTATTTTAGAATTGTCGCATTATTTTCTAAAAGTTTTGATTCATTCATTAAAACATACCACTTTAATGCTTGTTCAAAAAAAAGTTCTTGGTGTTGGCAAAATAAAGGATAAATGGTATTCAAAGATTGGTTATAAAAATGGAACACATGATAACACCCACCACCACAGACATTTCTCATCCAACATTTTAAACACTTTTCTTTGTTGGTGATATTAATCTTTTTTATTAATTCATTTACCTTATCAACATTAATTTCTTCATTTATATTGCCAATCATAAATTCAGTTTCTCCTTCAAAGCGAGAACAAGGATAAACATTACCTTCATAAGACACTGCAAAATGATTTAGGAATGCAGTACAACGATATTGTCTTAATATTGGTTCTTTACTTTTATTAATTTTATTAAAAGGACCAAAAAAATTACTAATTTTAATAAACTTTTCTTTGGTATTCCAAGTATTTATAATCAGTTCTGTAATCTTATTATATTCTTTACTAAGTGTTAACATATCCTTTTCATCCAATGCCCATTCCGAATCTTTTGAAGTTACAATTTCTAAAGAAATATTTCCATTTATCCCATTATCCATAAGTTCTTTTATTTGATTATGAACATCAAGATTGTTTTTATTAATTGTTATTGAAATCTGATTAAGAGAGTATAACTTTTCTAATAATGTAATATTGTTTTTAATGGTTTCAAAAGTCCCTTTACCCCCCTTGAAAGGCCGACATGAATTTTGTACTTTATCTCCCCCGTCAACACTTAATATGACTTTAAACTTATTGTCTTTCATAAAAAGAATTTTTTCTTCATTTAGAAGTGTGCCATTTGTCACAATAGAGTATAATATCTTTTTATTCTTCTGATTACAATATTCAACCACTTCCTTTACCAAACTAAAGTTCATTAAAGGCTCACCACCAAAAAAAACAATTTCATAATGTTCTTTTTCTTGACTAAATAGAAAGTCTAGTGACTTTTTTGCAATTGAAAATGGCATAATTTGTTTTTCTAGTTTCTGAGTTCTCTCGGCAGCATAACAGTATTTACAAGCAAGATTACAATTATTAGTAACTAAAAGATATAACTTATACGGAGAAAAGTTAAACAAGTGGGTATTATAATCTTTAAGATTATTATTAAGTGGTTCTAGTTCTTTAATTTGTTTTTTATCTTTAAAATGTACTAAGCTTAAAGTTTCTTCATTAAATACATAATCATTATTGTTTATTTTAATAATTTTCATTAAAGATCACCCTCCTCTTTTAATTTCCGCTTTGTGTTTATTCATTATTACATACCATTTTAATGTTTGCTCAAAACAAAGTTTTTGAAATTTACAAAAGACGTTGTGTTGTTTATTTAGTTGACCATAATAAAAATAAGGAACATAATGGCACCCGCCACCACAAATGTGTTTTATATCACAATGTAAACAATGTCCCCTATTGTTAATATTAATTTTATCAATTAAAGAGTTAATTTTCTCTACATTAATCCCAGTAACAATATTTCCAGTAATAAACCTGTTATCTCCAATGAAATGTGAGCAAGGATAAACATCTCCATTATATGCTACTGAAAAATGTCCAGTAAAACCATTACAATGATATTGTTTTGGATAAGTAGGAGATTTATTAATCAATGAGATATTAGTTAAAAAATTGTCTATTTTTATTAATTTTTCTTCATTATTCCAGGTGTCAATCATTAATGTGGTGATTTTTTTAAATTCTTTATTCAGTTTTAACATGTCTTCTTCATCCAAAATTAATTCTGGATCATTTGAGGTTATTAATTCTAAATGAAAATTACTTTCAATACCCTCATCAATCAATTTTTTTATTTGGTCAGAAATATTAAGATTTTTTTTATTAACAACCATCGAAATATGGTCCAATTGATATAACTTTTGTAATAAAATAATTTTCTTTTTAACAGTTTCAAATGTCCCATGGCCTCCTTTGAAAGGTCTACAAAAATTTTGAACTTCTTTTCCACCATCAAGACTAATAACAATATTAAAATTGTTTTTTTTCATAAATAAAATATTTTCTTTATCTAAAAGAGTAGCGTTGGTGTTAATAAAAAACTGAACATTTTTATTTTTTCCTCGACAATAACCTACCACTTCTTTTATTAAATCAAAATTCATTAAAGGTTCTCCACCAAAAAAAGCAATTTGATAATAATTTTTTTCTTGGCTAAACAAAAAATCTACAGACTTTTTTGCAATCGAAAAAGGCATCACTTGTTTTTTGAGATCCCTTGTTACTTTGCTAGCATAGCAATACCGACAAGCAAGATTACAATTATTTGTAACTAAAAGGTACAAATTATAAGGAGAAAAAACAAACTTTTCGGTAGAATCTCTTTCTAACAAATAATTGTCATGAATTGTTTGCTCACTTATAGAATACATAAAATTAGGCATTTTATTTTTTTGCAATTTCTTAAGAACCATTTAATTTCTGAGAGATCAATTTCTACTTTTAATTCATTAAAAATAAAAATAAAAAAAATTACTTAAGGACAAACCGTACATTTACCACAACCTTCTCCACAACATTCAGAAACAAGGTCTCCAATCATGCCACCTAATTTATTCATTTTTTTTAATTTATGGCCTTTTAACTCTTTTCCGATTCTTCCTAATTTTTTTAAGTGTTTCTTATGCATAAAAACGTGGTTCTTTAATTCTACCATTTTAATACCTCTTTAAATTATTTTAATTTAATGAGAATATAAAGTTGATACAAATATATAAATGTTTCTATTCTTTGGTAATGTCAAGTTAATTGGCAAAGTTTAATTCTTAGTTAGTATTTTTAGAAAATAGCTGGTGCGCCACCGATAATTTCAGGTTACCGGTAGGAAAAGCGCGCGCCAGACTAAAAATAAAGGTGATTAGAGATGATACAAACTGATTTATATAGCTTTAGCAATAAAACAGGCACTTTGGTGCCTTGGTGCAAAAAATGTGGTCAACAAAATTTTTGGCTAAACGGGAAAAGTGGAAAAAATCAACAAATTTACAAATGTAAATTATGTGGGTTTAGATTTGTTTGGTGTAGTGATTTACCAAACAAAAGATTTTTTACAAACATTATTAGTTTTGCTGTTGAAATATATATTGAAACAGGAATTTCTTTGCGAACATTAGCAAAGAAATTAAAGAAATTCTTTAACATAAAAGTTAGTTATGAGACTATTAGGCAATGGATTAAAATATATGAAAAACCTATCTCTCCTCGAGAAATGGTGGTTTCAACACGTTGGCATGCTGATGAGACTTACATTAAAATCAAAGGAATTGGTCATTGGCTTTGGATTGTACGTTGCCGAGAATCAGGCAACGTACTTTCTTGGAGAATAACTAAAGGGCGCTTCTTCAAAGATGCAAAAAATTTAATGCAGGATGCATTAAATGTTGCTGGAACAAGACCAGAAAGCATTACAACTGACGGCCTTTACCAATATGCAGCAGCCATCAAAAAAGTTATGGGATGGCAACATTATACTTACAAGAAAAAACACATAATTGACAGTGGAATTGGTAAAAATTGGTTTATCGAACGTCTTAATAGAGAGATTAAAAGAAGAGTAAAATGGTTCTCAAGCTTTCAAAGTTTAGGGGGAACTAATACATTTTTTAGTGTTTGGTTTCATCATTTGAATGGGTCAGAATCCCAAACACGGGGAATCTGACTGTGCCCTATTCTTTGTTCTTTGTATTTTTACTCATAATCAACCCGCTTAAACAGATCAAGTCTTATTCTAAATTAGTTAAGCAAGGTGAAGTTTTAACATTATTTATTAAATTATTGTAAATAATTAACGGACAGGGTTTACAATCTTTTTGCATTTTGCATTTTTTGCATCTTGGAAACTCAGAAAGTCTTTTACTTTGATTAATGGCGAACTTTCTAAATTCTATAAATAATTCCTTTTTTTTTATTTCATCTAATTCATAATGGTTAATATTTAATGCCTTATACTTTTTGAATAAAGATTTAACTATATTTATGGGCATATCGCCAGGGAGCATTTGGTCGCAAGGGAAAACTGTTCCCAAATTATCTATGTTAATAGAAGGTTCATTTCTACTATAACATTTTACTTTTGTTTTTACTTGTTCTTTCATAATAGAATAAGTAATATCAAAATCATAATTATCTCTCTCTTTATCTATAATCTTATCAATCCCGCTTAGGTTCTCTTTTGGAATGATTAAATTATGTTTATTACGACACTCACCAATTCCTAATAAATAATTAAAGTTGAGTTCATCTATGTCATATGTTTTCATTAAATTGAGAAACTTATTAATTCTTTTGTACGTCAGAACCGTTAAGGTGTGTGAAATTGAAACTTTAAAATTAGTGTGTTCTTTTTTCTTATATTCTTTTATTTGTTTTAAATGTTTAGTTACCAACTTAAATGACCCATTGAATCTGATTTTGTCATTTATCTCTTCGGTGTCTCCATCTAAACTAAATATTAAACCATTTTTTAATTTTGATTTAAGAAGATAATCTAACCATTCTTTTTTTAATCCATTTCCGCTAGTGACTATTGAGAATGAAATGTTTTTCTTGTTACCATATTTGATAATTTCAAGTATATTCTTTCTTAGGAATGGTTCTCCATTTGCACTGGTGATTTTATCCACATTATCTATAGAAAGCTTATCTATAATTTTTTTAATTTTCTCCACTGGGAGAATAGAAGTAATTTCTGTTGATTCTTTTCCAGACCCACAATGAGAACACTTATTTGGACAAAAAGAAGTTAAGGCCCATGCAATACTTTTCACCATATTAAAAATTAAGATAAAGTATTAACAGAGACTAAAATACCGCCCCTATTAAACATACTTTTCTCTTCCTCTTGGTTTTACTAAGATCCTATTAACAAGGAACACAACCACCTTGGGATGGACGAAGTGAACATGCTTTAGGCCCAATTCCTCCTCTCGGTTTCTTTAAATCTCTATGAAACTTTGTAAGATCTCCAGCAAGAAGCTCAATCTTAGCGGGGGAGAGATCCGAAGTCACTTTATGGTTCTTTAAAAAACTTTTAAATGCAGTTTTTGACATTTTTATCACCTCATGATACTAGGAGTAAGTAAAATAGAGGGATTTATGTACTTTTCTATATTACAGGCTCTGTAGAATTGCCAAATAACTTTTTATGATGTATAAAGCAATTCTTATTGCTCTTTCGATATTGTATGATAATACTTTGAATAGCAGTTCTACTTTTTGAGTTTTATATTTCCTGGCTCTTAGTTGAGAGCCATATTTTCTTTTCAACGAAGAGAAAACAGACTCAGTAATAGACCTTTTTCCATAAACTTTTTGGTTAAAGTCTTTTCTTGCTTGCTTTCTATGCCTTTGTCCGGCTAATGGTATACGTTCCTTAACCTCTTTTCTCACTTTAATTTGTGATATTACTCCTGAATCATAAATTGCTTTATGATTCTTATTAGAATCATAACCTTTGTCGGCGACAAAGAAGTCAAAGTTAAGATTTTTGACTTTGTTAAACATTGGCAGAAAGTCACTACAATCATGACGGCGTTTTTTTCTAATCTTAGTAACAAGAATATTCTTATTATCTACATCGCAAATCATGTTAAAGTTAACAAAGCCTTTAACTGGCTTTTCTCTGTCAATTCTCTTACAATAATGTGCAGAAGCATGATCCAGTTCCATGCCCGTGCTATCTGCGCCTAAGATTTTACTTTGTTTCTTAAACAAATGTCTTGTTAACAAGACAAGTTTATCGAGGATAATTGCAGGCAATCTCTGTGCAAACTTTTGCAATGTTATGAAGTGGGGAATTTTCTTTAATCGAATATATTGCGGCAACTTTGAATCATATAATGATTCAATAAACGTACGATATCCGTATGTTGTATGTTCTTTAGCAACGAGCAAAAATAGATGTTGATAATTATTGAATGTCTTTTTTTGAACATAACGAAAATATTTTGGAATTTGTGCTAAAGCACAAAGTTTGTCAACAATAATAGAAAACTTTTTGAACTTGTATGTTATTACATCAATCATAAATAGCACCTCTTTTTGTTTAAAGCAATAAAAAGAAAACATGGTGCTATTTATACCTTTCATTTAAAAAGCAATTCTACAGAGCCTATATTACAATATCTTATTTCTATTTAACAATTTTCAAATCAAAGCAAACCCTAAAAACTCCTGGAGAAAATTGACCACATTTAACTTTACGTAAAATCCTACATTTTTTTTTATTTTGTGTACAAATTTCACGAATATTTTTCGCAGCCATATTAAATTCAATTTCGTTCAAAAAATCATACAAATGGATTATCCCATTATCTTTAATTTTCTTTAAAGCTAACCCCAAAAATTGGTCGCCAGTTTTAGGGAGAGGCATTGCTATTCTGTCAAACTTTTTCTTAATTGATGGTAAAACATCCCTCACATTACCCAACTGAATAATAATTTTATTCTCAAATTTGTTTAAAGTAACGTTATCTAAAGCATAACGATGGGCAAGAGGATTAATTTCAACCCCATAAATCATCTTTGCCTGAGAATTTTTTGCAATAACTAAAGGAAAAGGTGCAGCTCCAGAAAACATCACCAATACATTTTCTTTTGGTCTAACTAATCGAGCAATTCTTAACCTTTCATTACCCGACCGAGCAGAGAAATAAGTTTTCTCTAAATCCAATTTAATTTTAACACCATTCTCAAAATGAATAGTTTCTTTACTCTTTTTTCCAGCCAAAATTTTAACTTTCCTTAACCGAAATTCACCAGAGTGTATTTTATCTTTCTTTGCTACAGTTTCAATATTTTTATTCTGCTGAAGATAAGCTTGAGCAATGATTTTTTCTTTCTTTTCCAATTCTTCAGGAATTTCTATAATCATTATTTTGCCAACAACTTCTAAAGATCTTGGAATTAACTTCATTTCTTTCGCAGTTAGTTTTCCTTTTAATAATTGATCAATTGTTAATGACACATCTTTCGGAGAAAACTTAAATTTAGTATTCACAACTTTCGCTTTAGGAACTTTAATTTTTTTAATAATAGGAAAGTAAATTAACCCCATCTCTTTCATGGGGAGATAATTCGTATTGAAATTCTTCTTAGCAATTAAGAAGTTCTTTACTTTTTCTGCGTTCTTTAATTCTGTATAAGCGGCAAGCATAAGCCTATTAAAGAATAAAGATTTATAAAATTAACTAGTATTCTAAGTAATTATGAAAAAGAGAACTAAAAAAAAATTATGGAAATTTGTAAAGTATGTAGCTAAAGTTATTTTCTATTATCCGTTCAAAGGCTTCTGGTGGGTTTTAAAAAAATCAGTTTCAGGAATCAAATCGCAAGTTAGTAAAACTATAAAAATAAACAAGAAAAAGAAAATTGAAAAGAAAAAACCGCAAACTCAAGCAAAATATAATAAATTAAAAGAATTGAAACAAAAAAAAGGAAAGCTAGGTGGTTTTGAAAACAAATTGTACAAAAACAAAAGTACTGTTGGCTTAATTCTTGGTGCTAGAGGAACAGGAAAATCCGCTATTGGAATGCGTTTGTTAGAAAATTTTAAAACAAAAACAAGTAAAAAGATTTACGCTCTCGGGTTTAAAGAAGAATCTCTTCCTAGTTGGATTAAAGTTGTTAAAGAGATTGAAGAGATAGAAAACGATTCTGTAATTTTAGTTGATGAAGGAGGAATTGAATTCTCATCAAGAAATGCAATGAGTAATGCCAATAAATTTCTCTCTGAACTATTATTAATTGCTAGACATAAAGATTTATCTGTAATTTTTATCACTCAAAATTCTGCCAATTTAGAAATTAATGCTATTAGACAAGCAGATTATTTAATTTTAAAACCATCTTCATTATTACAAAAAGATTTTGAACGTAAAAAAATAAGAGATGTTTACACTAAAGTTGAAAAAGATTTTGAAGAATTGAATGATCCAGGTCTAACTTACATTTATTCAAGTAATTATTTAGGTTTTGTTTCTAATACTTTACCAAGTTTTTGGAGTGAAAAGGTTAGTAAAGGGTATGCTAACAAAAAATCAAAAAAAGCTTCCTAATCCCTTCTGCGACAATTCTTCTTTCTTATCTTTAATCTTATCCAACTTGCTTTTAACCCGTTCTAAAGAAAAATCGTGACCATCAACTAATAATTTAATTAATTTCTCATCATCAAAATTTTCCCATTCTAAATTATAATCATCAGTCACTTTCATTTCTTTAATGGTATTATAAACTTCTTTCCACTCTAAGTCTGGATAATGTTCTTCCCATTTAACTTCTTTAAACAACAAATCAAAATTGTTAGCATGTTCATTAACTAATTTCATCGCTGTTTTTGGACCGATGCCTTTAACACCACCGGGATTATAATCTGTCCCAACCAAAATTGCTAAAACAATTAATTGATCCAAATCAATTTTTAATTCATCTAAAACATCTTTCAATAAAATTTCTTCTGGTTTAACTGTAGTGTAAGCAAATTTTCCCGCTTTTTTTCTTTTTCCAGCAATGGATAAATTTCTAACTAATCTTGGACAAGAAAAAATTAAATTATCATAATCTTGAGAAATAGAAGCGTAAGCATCTCCTCGCTTCACCATGTAAGCTGTTTGTGCTTCTCCCTCACTTGGTGCTTGAACAATTGGTAAGCCAAGCAAAGTAATAATCCGTTTAGCATCGGCAATCATATCTTTATCTAACCTAACAGTTCTAGAAGCAAACTTCCGCATATCTTCTAAGTTGCCAGCTTCTTCTGCTTCTTTTAGTTTCAGGCTGGCTTCTTTTTTTACTTTCGTTCTTTTCTCCCAAGTTTTTAATTTCAAATTTGGAGCTTTACCATCAAAAACAAATACTAATTTCAATCCCTCTTCCATCAAAGAAGTTGTTCTATTAAATAATCCAATTAAATGTGAAGTAACTCTTCCCTGAGAATCTGTTAACGCCGAACCATCAGCACTTCTAATTGTTGTTAAGAATTGGTAAAGCATGTTCATCGCATCTACTGCTAGAACTTTTCCTTTCAAATCTCTTATCGTAATTTCATTTCGTACAACTAAATCTTTGAATTGTAATCCCATAAGAAGTAATATTTGTTAGTTATTAAAAAGCCTTTTGGTTATTTGGTTTCGTCTTCAACCTTCTTAACCACAACGTTTTCAAAAACACCAGATTCTAACATTTCTTCTGCTTTTTTAGTAATTTCATTGGTGTACAAAAACAATAAAGGCAATTTCTTAGTCTGCGCTTCCATGTAAGCAGCAGAGATGTCTTTCTCATCACACCGATTTTTAGATTTAGCTTTACAATAATAAGTTATCTTTCCCACTGCAGATGGAACTTTTAACAAGAAGTCAATTTCTGAATTTTTTCTAACAATTTCCTTTTGTTCAATCGTAATTTTTAATTTGGAAAGATATCTTTCTAATAAAGGAGATAATTCATCTTTAATAATCTTCTTTTTACGAGAAATTTTTTCTTTAATTTTTTGAAATAAATGTTTCTTTTCAATTACTGGTTGTAATTTAACCTGTTTTTCTTCCTTAGTTTCTTCAACTGAAGATTCTTCTTCCAACTCTTCTTGTAAAGATTGTTCAAGTGGACTTTCTTCCATAACTTCTTCATCAGAAGATTCTTCAGTAATCTCTGCTTCTGGTTGAACTTCTAGTTCTGGTTCTTCTGCTGGTTCAAGTTTTGGTTCTGGTTGAACTTCTGGTTCCTCTTTTGGTTCAAAAACAGGTTCTGATACAACTTCCTCTTTCGGTTGAACTTTTGATTCTGGTTCCGGTTCTGGTTCAGGAACTTCAATAGTTTGCGTAACTGGTAAAGGTTCAAGTTGTGGTAAAGACCGTACAGAATTATCAGTTAACATTCCTCTAATAATTTCGTTCCCTTCCTCATTACTTGTTAAATAAAATTTCCAGAACAGTTCTCTTTTTCCGTCAGCAGTAACATGTAAAGGGACAGCAAAATCTTTTAAATTTCGTAAAGCAACTTTAGGTAATAATTCAAGTTCAGATTCCCTTAAAACCATTTTCTCTTTTAAATTTTCTAAAACTTGTAAATCTTTAGGATTAACATTACCAGAAGCAAAATGATACAGTTTATCTTCATCTCCAGGAAGGTAGTATAATGGCGAACCACCTACTTTAAGTTTAGAAATAATAACCTTTCCCTGTGAAGCTAAATCAGATAAATGTGCTGAAGCAAGTAAAATGTTGGTGTTCAGGTTTTTGGCTACTTTAGAAGGTAAAGTTGGCCCCACTACTTTAAGAAAATTCAATATTTTATCTTGATCTTGCATGGAATTCTATTAATATGAAGGGTTTATATAGTTTTCTGGGCTGAAGCATAGATAATAAGAATAAAATTAAAAGCATTGTATGATCTAGATAACTAATTAAAAGAAAACTGTTTATTAGTACTATTGCTCATTGTTAGTATTGTCTTATCCCTATAATCCAAATCCAATACAGTTCCTGCTTTTAAGAATCGAGGGTCTTCAACGCCATTAGCTTTACACATCTCTGTACCGCGATAAGGATCATCATAAAACCTCTCAGCAATTCTCCAGCAAGTGTCAAAGTTCCCGGCTCTATATTTTCCAGGCGGTAGCATTTCTGGCTCAATATTTAAAGTTAATTTAATAGGCCTAGGGGATTGAATTAAAGAATCTAAAGTAACTGGTTTAGGTTTTAAATCAATAGTCTTTACTAATTTTTTACGTACAGTAAAACTTTGATCTTTAATTTTTTCAGAATGATTAACTTTATTTTGAAGCGAAGTAACATTAGTTTGAGCAATACTATCATTCGGCGAAAAATCAATCTTGGAAGGGATAGCGATTGCAGCACAACCTACGGCAGCAATAAAAGTTAATATTGAAAAGTTTTTCATCATAGATTTACCAAAACGTTTAAAGTAAGGTTCTTTAGGGGAAATTGTTGAAACTAAACTTTCTTCTTTCCGTTTTGGAAATTCTATCACTGGTGCTACAAAATCATCAAAGGTTATAAATTCAGATTTTTTAATCAAATTAAATTCTCTGTTAACCCTGCTATATGCTCTTTGTTCCCCATCAGTTAATGGATTTGAATATTGACATCTCAAACTAACAAGATCATCAAGTTTATTAGAAGAATTTTTAATAGATTCTAAACTTTTTTCAGAATGTAATTGTGAATAATTTTGTTGAGCCACCCATTTCTCAGAAAAAATAAACTTTTGATACAAATTAGTTTCTTTATCATCCATAATCTCGTCCAAAGTTTTCTTTTCAGTTTCTTTTGCTTGATAACTTAACCGAGTGATTGTTGCTAAAGAAGATCTATATTCTGACAATAAAGATTTATTTTTTTTACCTTTAAAATGAGAATAAGCCTTTTTCAATCCATCACGCATAGTTTCCAATTCAGAATAAGAATAAAATAAACCATTATTTGCTAAATTTTTTTTTACAGTTCTAATATAAAGATCCGGATTAACAGTTTTTTCACAAAAACCTTTAGTAGGGCTGTCTGGTAAGGATTCATAATTACTATTATAATTGGACATTGATTCTTGTACGGAAGTATTCAAAGATAAAGACATAAAAAGTACCCCTTTTACTAACTAACTACTTTAAAAGCAAACTCATATAAAAAATCTTCTATAAAAAAAATAAAGAAATTAAAAAAGAAACTAAGGTCGCATCCACCTAATTTCGTAATAGGTTACATCATTTTCTGCATCGACAATACCCATTAATAACTTTTTTTTGGTTGAATGAGCAACTCTGTTCTTTGCAGAAAAATCATGCCAGGTTAAAGTTGAAGCTTCATCTACTGGAAAGACAATCCATTTAGCGTGATCTTCACCGGGCTTAATTCCACGATCATAAACCCTAAAATCTGCACCAAACTTCAAAGCTGTTTTAATGATATAACCACGATTACGCATATTTTTAAAGACGCAATACCTAATCCAAAAGTTAGGTTCAATCTTTCTTGCTTTTTTAACAAAAGTTTCAGGACTAACTTTTCTACCTGCTTCACTCTTAACATCAAGTTTACCTTTCTCCATTAAGTAATAAGCTTCTAATAAAGAAAGTTCAACTTTACCAGTTTCAGATAAAGTCCCAAACCGAGATTGGTTATAGAATTCTCTAGCTTCATCAGAAACTTCAGTGATTACTCGTTCACCACCTAAAATAGCTTTTACAATTGTTCTTTTAACTTTTTTAGACGGAGCCTTCATTTCCTCTGAAGAAGTTTCAGCTGCTGCTGCTTCCTTAGACTTCGAAGACTTTTTACTTGTTTTCTTAGTTGTTTTTGTCATAGAAAGTAATATTGTGGATTTCTTTTTTAAATGTTATTGAGAAAAACAATAATTCTAACTCTCCACTAAATAAGAAAATTTAAATAGAATAATTCTTTATCTAACCCAGAGGTGATTTATATGAAACAAAATGTATTAACAATTCTTACAATCGTAATTCTAAGTTTGTTTGTTATTGGTTGTAGTGAAACGGTTGAAGAACTTCCAATAAAACCAGAAGTAACTCCTGAATCAGCAGAAGAAAAACCTGTTGAAGAACCGGTAATAGAAGAAACAGAACCAATTGAAACTGAAACTAAAGAACCAATTATTGAAGAACCACTAACAGAAGCCGTTGAAACAGAAACAGCTGAACCTGCAGAAAAAGAAACAGAAGAAGAAAAATTGATCAAAGTTACTGGAGAGAATTATAAGTTCATGATAAATGGAGAAGAAAATCCTGAAATTAAAGTTAAAGTAGGTGAAAAGATTAAAATTGAATTTACTAGTACTGAAGGTTTTCACGATTTCGTTATTGATGAATTGAAAGCAAAAACCGATAGAGTTAATTCAGGAAAATCAACATCCATAGAATTTGTTGCAAACCAAGCAGGAACATTTTCATACTATTGTAGTGT
>CAZQLW010000012.1:0-27330 GCA_964594395.1 uncultured Methanosarcinales archaeon
TTCTAATTAAAGCTGCTGCTGGTGGAGTACCCACTTCAATAGTAAATTCTTTAGTTTCGTCATCTAAAATAACTTTGATTGGAACTTGCATCCCTTTCATGTCAGCAGTTTTTTTGTTAATTTCTGCTACTACTTCACCGATATTTAATCCAGTTGGACCTAAAGCTGGTCCTAATGGTGGTGCGGCTGTTGCCTTTCCACCTTCAATTAATGCTTCTACAGTTTGCTTTGCGATTTTAATCACCTTTGAGTATTATATTTTGTGCGTAACTTTGTTTAAAATGAGTGTTTTCTTTATAAATATAACGTAACATTTATTTAGTAAAAAGAATTAATCATAAAAAAAGAGGACTCAATGAAACTTAAAATCTACTTATTCCGGCACGGGCAAACTTATTACAATAAGAAACATGTCTTTACTGGCTGGAAAGATTCTAAATTAACCCCTAAAGGTATTAAAGATGCTAAGAAAGTAGCTCAGAAACTAAAAAACAAAAAGTTTCAAGTTGCTTATCATACAAGATTATCACGTTCTAAAAACACGTTAAAATATGTAATGAAATTTCATCCTGAATGTGAAAAAATCATTACTGACGACCGCATGATTGAACGTTCTTACGGAAAATTGCAAGGTCAATCGCACCAAACTTTTGTTGAAGAAGAAGGTAAAGAAGATTACCAAACTTTATTACATTGGCACAAGATTGACCATTTACATGGAAAAGAAAAGCAGGAGTTTATTAAAAAAATGGGCGAAGCAGAACTGAAAATTGTCCGAAGAAGTTATACTGTTCCTCCACCTGGTGGAGAATCTATAAAAGATGTTGAGAAACGAGTTAAAAGTTTCATTAAAGATCTTTTAAAAAAAATGAAAAAAGAAAAAATTAATGTTGCTATTTCCGCTCACGGCAATAGTATGCGTCCGTTCAGACGTTATTTTGAAAAGCTATCACAAGAACAAATGATGAAATTAGAGACGCCCTGGGACGATTACTTTGAGTATACTGTTAAAGTTTAATTGCTTTATTTAATATTTTTTCAATAAATTCTCTTTTAATTTCTCGGTAAACTTCACCATCACCCTTAGCAAGTTCAACTGCTTTTTTCTTTAATTCAGCATATTTTTTAACTGCATCTGGGTGTTTTAATAAATAATTTCTAAAAATAATTATTTGGTTCCACTCTTTGCTGCCAAGCCTAGTTATATGTAAATGGTATACTGTAACGGAATCTTTTTTTGTATAAATTTTTTTGAAAAATAGTCTTCCATCCGTTGAAGCTTTATCACTAAAAGCATAATTTCTTAACCTTAAAATTTTAATGTAAGATTTTAAATTATCACTATTAGTACCGAGCATAATATCAATAATTCTTTTACCTCCTAAACCCGGAACTGCTGTGCTACCAACGTGCTCTATTTTAGAACCTTGCAGAAAAACTGATAAATTATCTCTTTCTCTTGTAAATAATTCTTTGTACATATTATCATACTCATTAAAAGTGTATTTTTCCATAATATTCTATGATTTATTGCTACTTTAAATATTTTTATGTTATCTTTTTTATTAATCAAGAAATAGTAGTCTGTAACTTCCGTTTCGGCTTCTTAACATTCTTAAAGTACTCTTTCACGTCGGTAAACTGCTTCACTTCTTTGTTAATTTTGTCCATAATCTTAATCCCTTTCTCAGTCAATTTAACTTTTCGATCAAAATATTCAATCAACTTCTTATCTTCTAAAGTTTCTAGATTCTTATATAACGCTCGTTCCTGTTTTCCCACAATTCCCGACGACAAAAGCAACTCAATAAACGTTATTTTTGAAGTTCGAAGACGTAAATGTTTCTCAGAAAGAGGCTGATTTAACGACTGATAAAATTGTCCTAAAGAATACAATATTAATCGTTGAGTTTTAGTAATTTTAATCATTTTTATAGTAAAAGACGTTGAAATATAAAAAGATTTAGAGGATGAAGTAGAAACGTTTAAATACATCCATAAAATAACCTCAATATAATAAAAAAAGGTGATATCAGATGAAACTAACTCTAACAAAAAAACCAAAAAATGTAACTATTATAGAAGGTTTTCCTGGCTTTGGACTTATCGGGACAATTGCGATTGAATTCTTAATGGATCATTTAAAGACGGAAAAAATCGGCGTTGTAGAAATGGAAGAAATTCCGGCAATGATTGCTATTCATCAAAATAAAGTTGTTGAACCAATTTCTATTCATTATAACAAAGAGTATAACCTTGTTTTAGTACATGCAATTAACATTGGTAAAAATCTTGGTTGGAAATTAGCAGAAGCAATTACTACCTTATCAAAGGAACTTAACGCAAAAGAAATTATTTCTTTAGAAGGTGTTGGTAGTCCTAATCCTGATGCGAATAGGGTATTCTTTTATTCAAATAAAAACCATACTGTTACTAAAAAACTTGAAGGGGCAGCTAGTCCATTGATGGAAGGAATCATTGTTGGTGCAACTGGCGCTTTACTTGCTAAAGGTATGAAAATTCCGGTTTTAGCATTGTTTGCAGAAGCTAAATCTAACATGCCTGATAGTAAAGCTGCAGCGGAAATTATTAAAGCTTTAGACGCGTATACTGGCTTAAAAGTTGATCCTAAACCTTTATTGAAGCAAGCAACTTTGTTTGAAAGCAAACTAAAAGGAATTATTGAAAAAGGGCAAAAAGCTGAAGACACACAAGCAAAAAAGAAATTAAGTTATGTTGGTTAATTCTTTTATTTTTTAATATTTTTTCATTATTTTCTGTAATCCTTTTCAATGCTTTATTTACGATAATTGATTAAATATTTTAGACTTAAATTGTTTAGTTACTTAAAACAATAAAAATTAAACAAGTAAACCATGTTGGTTTTCATTAAATATTTTAAACCTGGAACATTTAATCAAAGACTAAATGATTATCAACCAAATAAATTGCCTGCCTTTTCTTTTAATTCATCGTCCATTTCAGAAATGCTTTTTGTTCCGTAAAGATCCATGGTGGTTTTGAACGATAAATGCCCCAAAACACGTTGAACTACCTCTAAGCTAAGCCCTCTGTCTTTAAGAATTCTAGCGCAACTATGACGTAAAATGTGAGGGTTTATATTTTTCAACTCGGGAATTGGGTTATTTAACTGAGCACGATGACCAGCTTTGGCAACAATTCGGTTAATTTGAGTAGGCGTAATATGTTCTTTGTCATTAAGGCTAGACACCGCAGGGAACAAATAACCTTGCTTTGCATTGTTTAACACATATTGCATGTAAATTTTTAAATCTTCAACTAATTGATCAGAAAACATTGTTGCCAATCGGTCAATATTTTTTTTGCCACGAATGCTGATTTTGTTAGTTTCTAAATCAACATCTTCAATTTTTATCTTTGCTAATTCGAAACGCCTTAATCCGCAGTAGGCAAGAAGTTTAATAATGACCTTATCTCTTAATTTATCCGTATGTTTTATTAATTGTTTAATCTGATCTTCAGAAAGATGAAATTGGCTTCTACTATGTCCTTTCTTCACCGCTTTTTGATTCATCTTCCGAGGAAAGGTAACAGATTATTTAAATGTTACGTTTTAGGTATTTTTTGTGGCTTTTTAGGTAACATTCTGTATAAAGTGTTACGTTTAGTGACTTTTAGTACATTTTGTTCAAAAAGGCCGGGCTTTTGAAAGAAATAAGTGCTTCGTTTTTTTAGTGATTTTTTAGCCAATTCTTAGTAATGAAAACTTTTAGAGATGCTTAAAAGTTTTATTCCTCAATTAATGGTTCGCAAACAACTTCATTTCTCGTATCGTTTACAAATTCGTAACAAGTGCATTCGCCGCAAGTTCCTAGGCAATAAGTTACAGATGCTCCAAAATTATTTTCATTAAAACTAAAACCATCGCATTCGCACTTTTGATCGTAGTTATAATTTGGTGCAACGCCACACTCTTCCGAAAAAGGTTTTAATACGAAGTTAAAAACTTGGCCATATGTCAGTATTCCTAAGAAAAGTAATATTCCTACTATGATTGCTATCCTTATCAACCATTTTTTGATCATATTGTCGTTAAATGTTTAACATATAAAAATGTTTTCTCCCCTAATAATCTGTTTCTAAAACTTCTCAGCTATGCTTAAAATTTTTATTTTTGAAAATCTTATAGATTTTAGGCGAAAAAAAGCCTAAAAATCATGTTGATAAATCAAAACCAATAGAATTAAATGATTTAATCAAATATCGAATTTTTAAGAATCAATATTTTGAGATTAATGTGGTAATTTTTTTAATAAATGGGAACTCATTTCTAATTTCGCTAACTAGTCGATAAAATCCAGTAACATCCTTGGCATCGATCTTAAGGTCAAAGTCATACTTACCCATTTGATGGATAACATAATATATCCCTTCTTTATATTTACAATAAGTTATAAATTTTCTCAAATCTTCTTTAGTATATGAAGAAAGCGAGATTAAAGCAGTACAAGGTTGATAACCTAATTTAGCAGTATTAATTTTGATTTTAAATCCGCTAACAACGCCGTTCTTTTCCATTTTTTTGATCATTCCTGTGACAATCCTGGCCGTAGAATTCATCTTCTTAGCTAGTTCTAAAACCGTTTGACGAGAATTTTGTTTTAATAATTCAAGCAGTTTAACTTCTTCTTGACTTAATTGTAATTCTGAAGCTAGATGGTTGGTAGTTAAAAATATTTTTCTTCGTTTCTCGACAAAGGACTTACTTATTTCAAAAGAATCCAGGGCCAAAGATACTTCTTTATCAAGAACATAATCACCTAATTTTTGTAACAGTTGGATCATATTTTCTTTATCTTGCTTTGATTTCACTTTAAAACTAAGCATTAAATCATACTCTCCCTCGGTAAATATGTACCAGGCACAACTGTAATGTTTGTCAAGCAATTTTTTAATTTTCTCGACGATAATTTTATTAATTTGGTTAAGTTTAATGTGCATAGGATAAATTTCTTGACCAATCATACTATAATTTATTTTGGTATTAAATTTGTAAATAATTTTTCGTTCTTGTAAACGATTAATTATTTTTATTACTCCTTCAGGAGACAATCTTGTTTTTTTAGCGATTTTGGAAGCAGGCATTCTAGCATTTTCTTCCAGTAAAGTTAACACCTTTTTCTCCGATTGGTTAAGTTTTTTCATAATTGTTCAAAATAACTATTTTTATATAAATGTTCTGGTTATTTACTTATTATTTTCTCATTCTGTCATTATTTCAACTTTATTCGTAAGAGAATTAAAGTATCTTACTTAGTCTTAATCTGTTGGTGAAATGAAAATGAAACAAAAAATAAGAAAAAAAGTTACCAAAGAAGAGTTTTATCAAACTCTTGACAAGATAATTGAAATAAACAATACTGTAGACTATACGAAAGAAGAACCTGGATATAGAAAAGTTTGTATTTTATCACATTGGCCTGATGATGAAGATCTTTGGGGCACATTAATGTGCGTACAAGAAAATGGAACAATTCTTCTTGAAGAAAGAACACAAAAGTATGGGTATGTTTTAGCTTGGGGTGTATATGGACGAGTTGGTGAAGATTATGTACAGTTGAAGTTCCCAAATGTAAAATTACACAACTATTTTACTTGTAAAGACGAAAATATTACTGATTTGAATCATATTCATGAAGGTGACGATAATCATGAACCAATGGACGTTGGTAATATTCTTGAAGATTATTTAATTATATTACAAATAAGAGAACTTTCTTATACGTGGAGTGAAAAATGAAACAAAAATTAATAGAATTAGCTAAAAAGTACATCAGTAACGACGATCCTTCACATGATATCTACCATGCTTTACGAGTCTTAAGTAATGCGGAAACTATTGTCAAGAAAGAAGGTGGAGATTTAGAGATTATCTGGCCGGCAGCGTTATTTCATGACGTTGTTAATCATCCTAAAAATAGTCCAGAAGCAAAATATTCTTCAAGAGATAGTGCTATTGTTACAGAGAAAATATTGCGAGAATTAGACTTTTATCCACAACAAAAAATACCGCAAGTGATGACAGTTATTGTCGAACATTCACAATCTAACGGGTTCAATCCTAGTAGTTTAGAATCAAAAGTTTTACAAGATGCTGATCGTTTAGAATGTACAGGTGCGATTGCAATTATGCGTACATTTTGTTCCAGTGGCCAGATGAAAAGAACTTTTTACAATAACGATGATTCTTTTTGTGAAGAAAGAGTACCGGACAAGAACAATTATGCAATAGATTTTTTTTATGATAGATTGTTAAATATATGTGAGAGAATGAATACTGAGACTTGTAAAGATATTGCAAAAAGTCGTGGAGAGTTCTTATACTTGTTTTTGGAACAGTTAAAAAGGGAAGTAAGTTATCAAAAATAGAGCCTACAGTTGAAAGAAGTGCTGAGGAGTAAAGCAGGAATAAATCCCTGCAATACTCCCTAAACATCTATCAGCATTAACTTTAGAGATTAAATCTATTTTAAATATTTAGGTTAAGCATTCTATATTTCTGAACGAATATTTATATACCTAGAGGAAGTAATTTCTATTTCATGGAATTAAGTAAACATATCAATGACGATTTGTTAAAAATTAGAGTTACTCCGAACTCTAGCAGGACAGAATTGATTGATGAAGACGGAAAATTAAAACTATTTCTTAAAGCTATACCTAAGAAAGGTAAAGCTAACCAAGCAATCATCAAATTTTTCAAGAAAGAACACAAATTAAAAGTTGAAATTAAGTCCGGTGAAAAAGGTAGGGATAAATTGTTAAAAGTTATTCATTAAAGTTAAAAATAGTTAAAACATCTATTTACCCACAACGTTTTTAAACCCATTACTCCCTCAGCATATTAATGACAAGAATTTACTTTGAAACTGCTGGATGTAGCCATAATTTTGCTGATTCAGAACAAATGGCAGGGTTATTAAAAGAGGCAAAATTTGAAATAGTTAATGCATTAGAAGACGCAGATATTATCATTTTCAATACATGTACCGTTAAAGGTCCAACAGAAAATAACTTTTTTAAAAGATTAAAAGAAATTAAAGCAGAACACCCTTACAAAATTATTCTTGTTGCTGGTTGTATCGCCCAAACTGCCCCTGATAAACTTAAAAAATATACTCTTATCGGGACAAAACAAATTCATAACATTGTTGAAATTGTTGAAGAAGCGCTTAACGATAACATTGTAAAAGCTCTTGAAACTGGAGAAATGCCACCATTAAATTTGCCAAAAGTAAGAAAAAATCCAATCATTGAAATTATTCCAATTTCTAGAGGTTGTTTGGGGGCTTGTACATTCTGTAAAACTAAAGCTGCACGAGGAAATTTAATTTCATACCCGGTTGAAGACATTGTTAATCAAGCTCTAAAAGCAGTAAATGAAAATGTTAAAGAAATTTGGATAACTTCACAAGATACTGGTTGTTACGGGTTTGATCTTGGTACAAATTTAGCTAAACTTTTAGAAGAATTAGTAAAAATCCCTGGCCGGTTCAAAATTCGAATCGGGATGATGAACCCTAATCATTTACTTAAATTTAAAGATGAATTTTTTAAAGTATTTGCAGATAAAAAAATATTTAAATTTTTACATTTACCTGTTCAGTCAGGTAGTAATGAAGTTCTAAAATCAATGAAAAGAAAGTATAAAGTTGAAGATTTTTTAAAGCTAGTTAACGAAATTAAACTAAAATTTCCAAGGATAAACTTTGCAACCGACATCATTACAGGATTTCCTGGCGAGACTGAAGAACAACATTGGGAAACATTAAATTTAATTAGAAACATTCATCCCGACATTGTTAATATTTCTAAATTCTGGCCACGGCCAAAAACAGCAGCAGCAAAGATGAAACAGTTACCAACAGAAGTTGTTAAACTTCGTTCAAAAGTTATTAGAGACATTTGTGTTAACATTTTCAGAATGCGAAATGAACGGTGGCTTGATTGGGAAGGAGAAATTATCATTGACGAAAAAAGTAAAATTGCTGATCAATGGATTGGACGAAACAAATCTTATAAGCCGGTGATTGTGGAAGGAAATTTTGCTTTAGGAGATATTATTAAAATTAAAGTTGTTAAAATTACAAGTTGGGATTTAAGAGGAGAGATTGTTGTTTGATTCTTTATTATCAATATTCAGTTCAGACATTTCTTTTTTCATTTCTTCCTGCATTCTCTGTTTAACTTCTTCCTCGCTAACAACTAAACCAATCTCTTCTTTATAAGAATTTAACAATTTTTTAATATGGGCATAGATGTAAGCAGTATCCGTTGCCACTTCGCCTTTAAAATTTCCTTCTAATGGGATTTTGTAAAGAAATTTATTAATCAAACTTTTTGCAAAGAAAACCCACGGTTTTAATCCCCATCGACCTTCGTAATCGGTTAGTGTCCAGGCATCAAAAGTTATCAAAACATCACCATTTTGAAACAATCTTTTTTCACCTTTTACTTTTTCTGCAACTTCTGTTAAATTATTTAAATAAATTTTAATATTTATCATAAAAGTAGCATATTGAGTTTTTTCTTTAAACGGTCTTAATTCAATTAAAGTCATTTTACCAGTTTCAGAAACAGTCTCTTCAGTTTTCTTTTCCCTTTTTTCGTAACCTCGTGATTCTATTGCTTTATTGATTACTGCGAACAGTTCATCCGGGCGAAAAATTCCTTTATAATTTAGTTCACGGTTGTTAATTATTAGTTCCTTCTCAAAATGGATATTATTCATTTTATTATTTTTTATGTTTGATAACTGTACTTACAAACGTTAAGATAAGTTTTTATTTTATGTAATAAATCGTCTAAATCACTTTTTATCCAATCTTCAAATTTAGTAAAATGTTGTCTGAAAAAATATTTTTCCATAATCATTGAAAGTAACCAGTAGAATGGTTTTGTCCATTTCTTTTTCCGATCACTATTTACATAACCATCAAAAGTAATCTTTACTAAGCCATGGTCCAATTTAATCTGTTTCCCATCATGTTCAACTTCAATATCTTTAATATCAGTAAGATTAAACACAATCCGTGTCGTAAGCTTATAATAATCACTAACATTTTTCCAAGGTTCGAAAATGATGTGCATTTGTTTACCTTCAGGTGTAATCTGTTCCTGGTTAATTTTTTCGTACCAGTCCCAACCTTTTTCAAAGAAGAAAGAAGAAATAATTTCGTAAAGTTCAGCAGCACTAAAAACACCTTCATAACTAAACTTTAAATGGTCAACAACTAATGTTCTTTCTGGCATGTTTTAACCTCTTCTTGTACAGACAATTTTTCTTCAAATTTCTTTTTACCAAAGAATACCCAATATAAACATAAATTTCCAATTATTATTAAGATTAGCAATAATGCTGTTTCCATATACTAGATAATAACTATTTCACTTATAAATTATTCGTTGAATTTGGTGTTGACTGAACAAAAATATTATAAACTTTCTAAATCTACTTTAGGAGATGGTAAAACTTACTGGTGAGATGGCTGAAGAAGCACAAGCTTGTTTAGAACATTTACAGCAGGAGATTTCTTTAGGAAAAGATTTTGTTAAAGAAATTAAGGATCTTGAAAACCGTTTAGCAGCAATAGAAACCGTTGTCATGCACATTAATTTTAATTATTGGGAATATGACGATTTGGATCAGTTTATTACTGAAATTGGTCAAATGACTGCTAATTTTGGTAAAATTTTGGAAGGAATAAGAAAAAAAGAAATGGTTATGGTAAGTCATGAGAAATCTCTAAAAAAGAAAGGATTTGACCATAAATATACCAGTTTATTAAATAAGATTTTTGAAGAACAAAATCAAGTAGGTAAAGGGGTTCTTGAAATCATTCATAAAGAAATTAATGAAATCAAACAGTTTATTGTAAAAGCTGAACATATTTTCGAATTGCACGAAAATGAAACTCAGATTAAAAAAATTAAAATTGAACTTGAAGCTGGGGAGGAACAAGTTCATCATATTCTTGAACAATTGTTGAAATTGTTTGTTACTTATGAACAGATTTTTAGAAAAACTATTAAGAAGTTTTAAGGTTAATTCTAACAAAAAGTATATATACAAGAAGATAATCATTAGATTATGAAAAAAAGAGGTAAGAAAGTTAATAGTAAAAAGAAATCTAAAAAAAAACCTTACGATATCTTTCACCTTCATAAGCAAGAACATCATCCTATTTTTCATCAAGAATTATCTTTAGGGCAAAAGGCAGCAGACGCAATTGCAAAGTTTGGTGGAAGTTGGGCATTTATTATCATTTTTTTTACTTTATTAATTATTTGGATGGGAATTAACAGTTGGGTTTTAATAAAAAAACCGTTCGATCCGTACCCGTACATTCTACTTAACTTAACATTATCTTGTCTGGCAGCTATTCAAGCGCCGATAATTTTAATGGCTCAAAACCGGCAAACTGAACGTGACAGAGTCGATGCTAAATATGATCATGCCATTAACAGAAAAGCTGAACGAGAAAATCAGCAAATGATAAAAGATTTAGCAAGTATTAAACGATATCTTAGAGAACTTCGAAAATAGAATTAAGTTAAAAATAGTTACATCATTCTAAATTATATATTTTCTTTAAATTAATAAGAAAAAAATAAAATAAATTTAAAATAAGTTCAACCCATACATTACAAACAATGGTGCGAAAACAATCGCTAAAGTGTTGATAACTTTAATCAAAGCGTTTAATGCAGGACCTGCAGTATCTTTAAACGGATCTCCTACAGTATCACCAACAACAGCTGCTTTGTGTGCATCTTTTCCCTTACCGCCATGTTTACCATCTTCAATATATTTCTTAGCATTATCCCAAGTTGCTCCAGAATTGCTCATGAATAAAGCCATTACTAATCCTGACAAGATAACTCCGATTAACAAACCGCCTAAAGCTTTTATTCCTAACAATAATCCTACTGCGAGAGGTGCAACAATAGAAATAATGGCTGGCAAAATCATATTTTTCAAAGCTGCTTTAGTTACAATGTCAACACATTTAGCATAATCCGGTTTCTTTTTACCAGACATGATCCCTTTAATCTGTTTAAATTGTCTTCTAACTTCTAAAACAATTGCATGAGCAGAACTTCCTACAGCGGTCATTAACACCGCTGAAAATGCAAAAGGTAACATTGCCCCGATAATTAATCCTACAACTACTGCTGGATCAGTTAACAAGAAATTTAATGGTACGCTAATAACATGTTTAATTTCTTGAGTAAAAGCAACGAAAAGTGCTAAAGCACCAAGTGCAGCCGAACCAATAGCATAACCTTTAGTAACTGCTTTTGTAGTGTTACCAACAGAATCTAATGCGTCAGTAGTTTTTCTAACTTTTTTCTCTAACCCGGCCATTTCAGCAATACCACCAGCATTATCTGTAATTGGTCCATAAGAATCAAGAGCGATAATTACGCCTGTTAAAGATAACATTGATACTGCAGCAATTGCAATTCCATAAACTCCTGCAAGAAGGTAAGCACCAACAATACCTGCACAGATGATGATTACAGGAACAATTGTTGATTCCATTCCAATAGCTAGACCTTTGATAATGTTTGTTCCTGCTCCGGTAACTGAAGCTTCAGCCACAGATTTTACTGGCCGGTATTTAGTACTAGTATAATATTCAGTAACAACATTAATTAAAACTGTAATCACTAATCCTACTAAAGTTACTAAAAACAAATTTAATGGATTGTGAGTTAACCAAGTAACAACATAAAATCCTGCTGCAGAAATTAATCCTGAAGCAATCAGGCCTTTGTATAAAGCGCCCATGATGTTTTTAGATTTTCCTAAACGAATAAACCAAGTTCCAATAATTGAACCGATAATTGCAACGCAACCTAACATTAAAGGATATTCAACTGCAAAATTGTAACTTCGAGCAACGTTTGGAATCATTGCTAGTAACATTGCTGCAAGTAAAGTTACAACATAAGTTTCGTACAAATCTGCACCCATCCCAGCACAATCGCCAACATTATCTCCAACGTTATCAGCGATAACTGCCGGATTACGTGGATCGTCTTCAGGAATACCTTTTTCAACTTTTCCAACTAAATCTGCACCTACATCGGCCGCTTTAGTATAAATTCCACCACCAACTCTGGCGAATAGAGAAATTAAACTTGCTCCGAAACCTAATCCAACCAACATTGTTGGATCTTTAAAAATTGTATAGAAAACGCTAACTGCAAGCAAAGCTAATCCAACAACTGCCATTCCTGTAACTGCACCGCCCTGAAAAGCTACTTTCAAAGCTTGTTTGATACCTTTCTTAGCAGATTGAGCAGTTCTTACGTTTGCTCTAACAGAAATGCTCATTCCAATATAACCGGAAAGACCTGACAAAATTGCTCCGAATAAAAATCCAGCAGCAACTGGCCAATCAAAAAGGAACGCTAATATAACTGTAATGATAACAGCAAAAATGGAAATGGTTTTGTACTGTCGAGCCATGTAAGCCATTGCTCCTTCCCTGATTGCATTTGCAATTTCTTGCATCTTTTCTGTACCAGGTTCAATTTTTAAAACTTTTAAAGAAAGGTAACCCGCATAAGCTAAAGCAACCAAACTAATAATTATCGCAATAATTCCTATCATTTATAATCCACCCCAAATAAATTTAATATTATTTCTTAGTGTGAGAAGATTCAGTTTATAAAAATTGTTATTTTGCAGTAGTATTGTCGTTAATTTCGTCATCAAGTGGGGACATTTTTTACCGAGGATAAAATTGAAAAAATTAGTGTGATTACAGGCAAGTAAATAAAACGTAAAATACTTATAAAAGCCTGTTAAACATTTTTGAAAGTGTTGAAAAAAATTAGTCAACAACAATAATTTTTTTCTTTTGACGAATTGTTAAGTATGGTTTTGTTAATCTCTTTTTTAATTCTACATCTTGTGTTAAAATTAAATCACCTTGCTGAGAATGTTTAACAAGAAGATCATCTACGTAACCAGAAGAAACTATTTTTTTAATTCCTTTAACTTTAATCATCCCTAAAGCAAGTTTTGCTGCTCTTTTATATTTTTGGCGTTGTTCTTCCATGATTTTATTCAATTCTTTAATTGTTCCAGACAAAACAAATAAATCATAACTAAAATCACAAACTGTTTCTAATTCTGAAAATAAATCTATTTTAAATTCAGCAATAGCCATTAATGAATTGGTATCTAAGATTATTTTTTTCATAATTACATATAAAATAATCCATTTATATAAAGTTATTCTGGACAAGTTACTTATTCCAGAAACTTTATATATGCGTACTCCTCGAGAATAGTAAATTGATTTTATGGGGGTTTGAATAATGTCAAATTATAAATTTAATAAATGGTTTAAAAATACTTTAATTTCGAGCGCACTTCTTTTAAGTTTAGGTGGCTGTGGCAATGTAACTAATAATTACTACAATTCTGATGATGCAAAGAAAACTAAAGATTTTGTTGCTGAAACGTATCAAGATGCTTTTGCTGATGCTGAAGATATCTTTAATGAAGATTTTTTAGAAACGCAAACAGATCAATTTAACGATTTAGAAGAAACTACTGATTTAGAATTTCAAGACAGTTTTGAAGTTGACCAGTACCAAAATTTTGATGTAAACGATATTTTAGCAGTCGACGGAGAGACTTATGACTGGATTGATGAAGATGGTACAGATGCACTTGCTAATTTAGATTCTTTTGATACTTTAGATACAGAAGAGATTGAAGAATGTAAACAATTATACTTTTTAGATAATGATAACGATGGATTTGGAAACATACTTGATTTTGTTGTTGATTGTGAAGCACCAGCAGGTTACGTAAGCAATCCTTTAGATTGTGATGACACTAATCCATTAATCAATCCTGACGCAATTGAAGGTTGTAACGGGATTGACGATAATTGTAGTGGTGATATTGATGAAGACGTTAAATCTACATTTTATCTTGATAACGATTCAGACAATTATGGTGATCAAAACCAAACAATTTTAGCATGTCAAGCTCCTGAAGGGTACCTAGCTAATAATACTGATTGTAATGATGCTAATGATTTAGTCCATCCTAACGCGGTAGAATTTTGTGATAACCTTGATAATGATTGCGATGGAGAAACTGATGAGATTTATAACATTGGAGAAGATTGTTCAAACGGAGTTGGAGAATGTGAAGTTGCAGGCGTTTACAAATGTGCAGAAGATCAAATCTCAACTGAATGTGATGCCGTTCCAAATCAACCGGTTGACGAATTATGTGACGGTCTGGACAATAACTGTAACAATTTTATTGATGAAGGTCTTGATGAAGAAGTTTTTTATGCAGATTTAGATGCTGATGGTTACGGAGATTTTAACAGTTCTTTAATTGCTTGTAGTTTACCTCCTGAGTATGTTACAAACTTTTCTGATTGTAATGATGATGATTTAAACATTAATCCAGCAGTTTTAGAAATCTGTGATCACATTGACAACAATTGTGATGGGGAAATTGATGAGGGGTATAAAGTTGGAGATGTTTGTTACGCAGGAACTGGTCAGTGTGAAAATGCTGGTGAGGTAATTTGTGCTAGTGACATTGTTGAAGTTGCAGATGAAGATCCACAAACACTATGTACTGCAGTTCCAATTGAAGAAGTACCAGAAATTTGTGATGGTTTAGATAACGATTGTGATAATCTTATTGATGAAAATTTTAATAAGAATTTGTACGAAGATAATGATGGAGATGGTTACGGTGATCCTGTTTTAGTTGTAAATAGTTGTCCAACTCCCGGTTTAGTAGAAAACGCACTTGACTGTGATGATACTAATCCCGCAATTAATCCAGAAGCTGTAGATATTTGTGATTATGTTGACAATGATTGTGATTTAGCGGTTGATAACGAATTTGTTACCGGTGAAGAATGTGATTTAGGTATGGGCGAGTGTAAAAGTTCAGGCACTATTGTTTGTAGCGAAGATGGAACAGAAGCAATTTGTAACGCAGTTCCTGGAGAACCTAGCCAAGAACTTTGTGATAGTTTAGACAACAATTGTAACGGAGAAATTGATGAAAGTTTAACAAAAGTTGTAAGTTGTGACCCGTACTGTTTAGAAGATTTTGTTGACCTTTGTCCAGAAATTGACGTTGATAAAACTTGTTCAAATGGTAAATGGACTTTTGATAATCCTGAACAGTACGAAAATCCAATGGCTTGCGATGATCTAAGCAGTTTCTGTCAAGATGGAGAAATTGTTTGGAAATTATCTTCAGGAAATTCTTGTAGTATGGTTTCATTAAGTCCTAACGGAAAAACTATTTATTCAGTTAATAACAATAAAGTAGACGCAATAGACTTTTTTGGCCAACTAAAAGGAGATTTACAAATTGGTAACAATCTTGTAAAAGTACCAGTGATTGGGAATGATGGAACAATCTATGTTACTGATGGAAGTAATCTTAAAGCGATTACTGAAGGTCAAGAAGCATGGTCAATCTTTATTGGCGAGGGAGCAAGTTCACCAGTGATTGGAGAAGATGGAACCCTTTACTTAACTGATAGTAGTCCAAGCGATCCTGAAAATTGGAGTGGTTCAATTAAAGCTGTTCATGCTAACGGAACTTTGAAATGGAGTCAAGATGCACCTTTTGGTAACACTAAAGCCGGCCTTTCATTTGGACCTGACGGAAAAATTTATGCAGGTGCTGATAATGGTAAACTTTATGCACTTACAACTGATGGAGATGGAGCATGGGTTCACGATTTTGAAGGTCAGTTAACTAAAACTGCTACTTTTGGTCTTGAAAATGAAGTGTTAATCTCTAAAGGAAGTAAACTTTACGCTTTAGATTCTGAAACTGGTGAAGAACTTTGGAACAAGCAAGCTAACGGGATAATTAAAACTGATGCCGTAGTTGATTCCCAGGGAGATATTTATTTTGCTACTGGTACAGGTAAACTTTATGCCCTTAACTCTAGTGGAAATACTAAATGGATTAAAGAAGGTATGGGAACTAATAAAACTCCAACACTTACTAAAGATGGAACACTTTACTTAAGCAGAGACAATGGTCTTTACGCCATTAATTCTGACGATGGAACTTTAGAATGGAAATTGGAACAAGGTAACGCTGATGAAGCAATCAAGCCAGGAATAGTAACCGTGGGTAAAGAGGGTACAGTTTACTTTTGTAATTCTGAGAATGGTGATGTCTATGCAGTTTGTGAACAATCAGGATTAGATCCTAACGCTTCTTGGCCAACATGGCAACATGATTCACAGCATAGCGGTAAAGCTGATTCAGAATCTGAGGAATAAAGTTCCTATTTTTTTCTGATTTATTTTTATTTATTTTTTATGGCTAATTAACCTTAAACATACTACCCAATAAATTCTTAGAATTACTAAAACAATAACAAAAATTAAACTAAATAACATCATTAAAGGAAACCGTTCATTGCTGAGATTAATATAAATCAAATATAAACTTGCTAAAAAAAGAATAAGATTAATTAACAAAACAATTAACGTTAAATATATTTTTTTGATTGAACAAAAGTAAAATTTTTTCAAAAATGTTTTCCAGGATTTATAATCAATAAAAGTAAAGGAGACAAGAAGGAAATAGTATAAAACAAAAGACGAATAAACTAAAATTTGTGCAATCACACCAAAAGATTCTAAACCAATTCCAATTGCGGTAAGACCTTTAATTAATAAATAGCAGATTATAAGGAAAGGAACAATTAGTGCTAAAGTAGAGATTATAAATTTTAACCATTGTTGTGGTATTTCTTTTAATTTTGTTTTCAAAAGTTGGTGAGTTAAAACCCAACTAGCCCCGTTTAAAATTAAAAAAATTCCTAATAAAAGTAGTGCGAACTCATAAATATTTTTTGTCATTGATTTATAACTCATATAAACTTCATAAATGTTTTCCATAAACGGTTCGCCAGCTTTAATACTTTCAGCATCATAATTAGCTTGTTCTAAAGGTCCAACAACTTTTTCTAAATCTTCAAAAATTTTTACTTGGTAATGGACAGAACTAAAAGCTAGAGAAACTAAAGTAATAATTTGTAGGGCTAGCAGTAATAAAAAAATAAGTTTATTTTTTCTAATAGCTTGAAAAGTGTACTTAAAACCTCTTTTTAAATAGTTCATTAAATGAGCAAGAAATAATACTTGTTTAAAGAGTTTTCTATTTTTTAATTAAAGAATGATACTTTTTACTGGATCATAATGTTCAATGTTCCTTAATGCTAAGTCCGGATTAAATTCAACTTCTATTCCCATAATTAAAAAGAAAAAGTTATTGTTTAAAAAAATAGTGGTCTTTGAATAATTATTTTAATGTCTCTTTATACTCTTTAATCTTCTTAATCATCCCTTGACACCATTCTTCTTTAGATTCACAGAAAAAATCTCGACAAGCTTGTGGTCGATCTTGGTGAATAGAACACTTACTGTCCTGAAGATAAATACAGGTTATTGTTGGTTCTTTCTGTGCTAATAAGTTAGCTCCGATAAGTTCAGCTTCTGCAAAATCTTTAACAGGACCAAACTCTTCAAAAACAGTTTTAAATTTGCCGGATTTATATTCTGCTTCGTTAAGATTGATCACAAACAATTTACAGCAAGTACCGCACTGTGAACATTTCATTGCTGACTTTGAGGAGACCATTTAAACCAACCTCTGCTCTTGCTATCGTAACTACCATCAGCAGCTTTCCTTTTCGGAAATAAACTATCACCCGTTTTATGTTGACCGAAAGCTAATTTAGCACCACAACTTTTACATTTTAGTTCATAGTAGTCGTTACCGTCAACAGTTCGAACAATAAACTGTAAATCTTCACCGTTGCATAAACCGCAGTTAGACTCGTCAAAAACTTCTTGAAACTCTGCCAGTTTTTTAAAAGCTTCTTTAGCAGAACTTGCTTCAACTTCAACTTTCAATCTCTCATTTTTTGTTTTATATGTAATTTCCATAAAATGCTAAGAAAGGGTAGGGTTTTTAAATTTTACTGTAAACGAAACTAATTCATTTTCTTTTAAACTTCTTCTCCAACAAACCTTTGGGCAAGCCAAACGTTTGATACCAAATCCACTCATGTGGGATTGCACTACGTTCAACCCCACGACATAATTACTTGCGACGGAACTTTTTCTCCAACTCATCCACACCAACCTTAATCAAAACAGCACGTCCATGCGGGCAAGTATAAGGCAGTTTACATCGTTCTAACTCTTTTAACATTGATTCCATCTCGGTGTTAGTAAGAGTATCACCGGCTTTAACCGATGCCCGACAAGCCATCCTGGTGATAATCTCTTCCTGAATTTCTTCAAGTTTACTTCGACCTTCTTTAAGTTCAGCCAAAACTGTATAAACTAACTCTTTCGCTTGAATTTTACCAAAAAGACTAGGCATAGTTTTCAAAACAAAAGTGTTTCCACCGAAAGGTTCTAACTTGAACCCTAACTCCTCTAATTTCCCCAAATTTTCTTCAACTAATACTTTTTCAGAAGCAGAAAATTCTAAAACTCCACCTTTTAACAATTTTTGTACAGCAACTTTTTTGTTCATTAACTCTTTCATGAATTTTTCATAAAAAACTCGTTCCTGGACAACGTGCTGATCAATTAATAATAAACCGTCAGAAACTTCTGCAATAAAAAAAGTTTTATGAATCTGGCCAAGCAATTTCATTGCTGGAATTTTATAATTCCCACTAGCAATTTTATTTTCATCATGAATAAAAACATCTTCTTCGGGCGAAGCATAAAATTCTCCATCTTTTTTTTGCTCTTGGTTTTGATTTAACTGTTCTTCCTCAGAATAAATTTCAGTCGTAACAATAGTACTATCATTATTGATAGAATCTAATTGTTCCTGGTTACTTTTATCAAAAACATATTTAACTTCTGGCTTGTTTGATTGGACTACTTTTTTTGGTGTTCCAAAAGTTAATTGATCTTCATAATCTAAATCCATTTCAGGGATTAAATTATGTTTTTTTAACGTACCATTAACAGCTTCAAGTACAGAACTGTAAACCAAATCTTTCTGTTCAATTTTAATTTCAGTTTTTGCAGGATGAACATTAACATCAATCCGTTTTGGATCAACTTCAATGTTTAAAACATAAACTGGATGTTTACCAACAAAAAGTAAAGAATGGTAACTATCATAAACAGCTTTAGAAATGTCATCATTCCTGACCCAACGATTATTCACATAAGTTTGTTGTTGAGTTTTATCGTTCCTTGCTTGGTAAGGTTTAACAATAAAGCCGTGAATTTTTAAATCGTTATTTTGATAATTTACTTCCAAAAGGTTTTTTGCTAAATTAGTCCCGTAAATGCTAGCAATTTTACCACGATAATCTTCTATTGCTGGTGAATTTAATAAATGATGATTATCATGAAGTAATTCAAAAGCAACATTATTGTTAATTAACGCATACCTGATAACAGTATCAACAATGTGTCTTAATTCTACAGCATCAGTTTTAAGGAACTTCTTTCTTACTGGAGTGTTGAAAAATAAATCGTGCACTTCAATAGTCGTTCCTGAATCGGCACCAATTATCCCAGAACTAATAATTTTCCCACCTTCAAGGACCAAATTGTAACCCTCTAACTTGTCTTTCTTTTTTGTTATTATTCCTAACTTGGAAACAGCAGCAATACTAGCCAGAGCTTCCCCCCTGAAACCTAAAGTATGAATATCAAACAAATCATCAGTATTTTGAATCTTACTGGTTGCGTGTCGTAAAATAGATTTTTTTGCATCTTCTTCTTCCATCCCGGAACCGTTATCACTGACTTTAATCAGTTTCTTACCAGAATCTTTAATTTCAATCTTAATCTTGGTAGCTTTTGCATCTAACGAATTTTCTACTAACTCTTTAACAACTGATGCTGGCCGTTCAATAACTTCACCAGCAGCGATCTTATTGATCAGATCTTCAGAGAGAAGGTTAATTTTTGGCATAAAATTGTTTAGGGTTATTTATTTAAAAGAATTTGTATAGTGAGATAGATAAATTAAAGAGATGGGTTTGGTACTTTTAGTAAAAAATAATAGAAAACTTTTTATATTCCGTTTCATTACTCTATGAGATGGTAGCTAAAAGTACAAATATGGTTATGGACGATTCTTTTAGTTTTACTTATTTATTTCTCTGGTGATTAATTAACCAATACAATTTTTTACTTGGTTAAGAAGCTAAACTTCTTATCAAAAAGGGAAAAGAAAATTGGTTATCGATTTTTAAAAAATTAATAACAATATGGAGGTTAAAATGAAAGTAATTACTAGACCGGAGGATATTTTAAAATATCTTCCTCATGAAAAAAAACTTGTAGAAAGGATAAATGAAGTAAAGGAAGTAATAAAAGAAGGGCATAAATTTAGTGTTACTGACTTTTATCTAAACAATGTAATCGGAAACGAATCTAACCATCCTTTATTGACTACGGTATTACCAAGTAAGGATGATTTAGAGATATCAGAAGGATTACATACTTCTGTAGATGATGTAAAAATCTCTGGGTCAGAATTCATGATCCAGAAATACAAACCAAATTCAATCGTTACTTTAACAACCCAGTGTGCACAAGATTGTACTTATTGTTTTAGAAAACAACATCAATTAAAATCTGCATCAACTGAAGAGATTGATAAAGTTATTAGTGACATTGAATCGGCAAAAGAAGAATATACAGAAGTGATTTTCAGTGGTGGTGATCCATTAATGTTAAACCCATATTTATTGGACCATTTAGGCGAGAAACTTCAATCAGTGAGAGAAAGGAGACGATTATTAGTAGGGATAAATACTAGGGTTCCTATTGTTGCTCCTAGCCTCTGTTACGGAGCAAGAATTGATGCTTTAAATAAAATCAATCCGGGAAATATAGGGTTACACATTATACATCCTGATGAAATTACAAGTGAGTTTAAAGATGCATGTTATGAAATTAGAAAAAATACGTACGTGAATTTCAGAACAACTCATCCGTTGTTAAAAGGCATCAATGACGACCCTAAAATACTGACTGAAATGTATAAACAACTTGCAAAAGAAATCAATGCTACGCCAAAAGATTTGATTGTTCCCATTCCTACGGGAGCAGGTAAATCAAAAAGACTTAGTTTAGAACGATGCATGGAAATAATGCGGAATTTGCATGATAGTTTACCAGGAAACTTGTTACCTCGGTTAATTGTTTGTTCTCCAGTTTATGGGAAAAGTTACCTTGACCCTTTCCATACAAAGAAGGATGGCAGTTTTGGTTATGATATTACTTCTGAAAGAACATATCAAGGAATGTTCATTAAAGATGGTAGTTGTCTTCAGAAATGTAAAGCGATTGAATAAAAATTTTTCTTTTTTTCTTTTATTTTAAATAACAAAATTAATAAATAGCTCTCTTTTCATCATAAACTAAATGATATCAGAACCGCTTCTCAAAACCGTAATAGAAAAAATTCTTGCTTTAAAGAAAACAGAAAAATTCCTAATCGTTTCAGATAACGTTAAAAAAGAGTTAGCTGAAGATTTCTTTATTTACGCTTCAAAAAATAAGTATAATGTCAAGATTATGCTGATGACAGCCAGAGAACAACACGGAGAAGAGCCAGTAAAAGAAATTGCAAAAGAGATGTTGAAGAGTGATGTTATTTTCTTACTCACAGATAAGTCATTATCGCATACTGAAGCGACCAGAAAAGCTGTTAAGAACGGCACAAGAGGGATCTCATCTCCGAACATGTTTCAGGACATTTTAGAAAGATGCGTAGATCTTGATTATGACGAATTAATTAAATTTCATCAGTGGTTAAGACCAATTATTAAAGATAGTAAAAAGATTCAAGTAACTACGAAACTGGGAACTAATCTTAAGTTTTCTGTTACAGAAACACATGGTTACCCAGAACATTTGTTAAAAGACAAACCAGGAGCTATAGGCAATTTGCCAACTGGAGAAATTGATTCAGGAATTAAAAGTGCGAACGGTAAACTTGTTATTGATGGTTCTTTTCCCTACTTAGGGTTGTTAGAAGAACCAATTACTTTAGAAATAAAAGATAATCAGGCAACAATAGTTTCTGATAACCAAACTTCAAAAAAATTGCAGGAAATCCTGGACAAAGTTGGCCAGGAAGCTTATCAGTTAGCAGAGTTTGGAATTGGTACTAATCCAAAAGCTCAATTAACCGGCAGAGTAATTGAAGATGAAAAAGTTCTTGGCACTGTACACTTTGCTCTTGGAAACGATTTAAGTTACGGTGGCAGTAATGATATTCCTTTACATTTGGACGGCGTGATTAAGAAACCAACGATGATTGTTGATGGTAAAGTTGTTATGGAAAAAGGAAAGTTTGTTGATTACTAACGTCAAAAACCGTCCAAACTCTTCTGCTCTTCCAGTTTCTTTGCTTTAATTCTCTTTACCATTTCGTCATCCTTCTCTAGAATTTGTTGAATTTCTTCTGCACGTTGGATAACTTCGTACGGTAAGCCAGCTAACTTAGCAACATGAACACCAAAACTTTGGTCAGTACCACCTTGCATTAGTTTATACAAGAAAACTATTTCTCCTTTAGATTCTTTTGCAGCAAGGTAATAATTTTTGATTTTAGTAAACTTTTCTTCAAGTTTATTCATAACGTGGTAATGTGTCGAGAACAAAGTTTTTGCTTGAATTTTGTTATAAATATGTTCTGCGACGCTCCAAGCAATTGAAACACCGTCAAACGTGCTTGTACCCCTTCCGATTTCGTCAAGGATGATTAAACTGTTTTCTGTTGCGTTATTTAATATTGATGCAGTTTCGTTCATCTCTACCATAAAAGTTGACTGACCAGAAGCTAAATCGTCTGAAGCGCCAACCCTGGTAAAAATCCGGTCAACAATTCCTAAAACCGCTTCTTCTGCTGGAACGAAACTTCCAATTTGGGCCATTAAAACGATTAATGCTACTTGTCTTTGTAATGTTGATTTCCCGGACATGTTCGCACCGGTAATGATCATCATTTCACCATCATTAATGATAATATTATTAGCAATAAACCGATCTTCTAGCTGTTCAACTACTGGATGTCGAGCTTTTCGTAGTTGGACAACTTTATCATCAACAAATTGTGGCATACAATAATTATTTTCTAAAGCAACTTTTGCTAAAGAAGAAAGCACGTCAAGGACTGCTAATTTCATGGCAGCATCTTGAATTTGTTCAGTACTTGCAGATATTTTTGTTAACAAATCCTGAAACAAATGATATTCTAAAGCAACAATTTTTTCTTCAGCACCCAATATTTTTTCTTCTTCAACTTTTAATTCTTCAGTAATGTACCGTTCAGAATTTGCTGTTGTTTGTTTCCTGATATAGTTTTCTGGAACTAAATGAATATTCTTTTTAGTAACTTCAATAAAATAACCAAAAACTCTCGTATAACTTATTCTTAACGTACTTATTCCAGTTTTCTTTTTTTCCTTTTCTTCAATTTGCTGCAAGTATTTTTTACTATTAATTTTAATCTCGGTTAATTCAGCAAGTTCAGAATTATAACTTGGCTTGATAATTCTTCCTTCCCTAACTAGTAAAGGCGCATCTTCCCGGACAGAATTGTCTATCAGTTCTGCAACATCTTCTAGTCCCGAGATGTTAGCTATTTCTGTTAAGAGTTCACTGTTAAATTCGGTCAATTTTTCCTTAATTAAAGGAATTTTTTGTAATGATTGTTTAAGTGATAACAAGTCCCGAGGATTTGCATTACCATAATTCACTCTGCTGATTAACCGTTCCAAATCGTAAACTTCTTTTAACAAATCTACAAGATCTTCCCGAACAATAATATTTTTGTAAAGTTCTTCAACTGCAGATAATCTTTTTTTGATAACTTTTTTGTTTATTAGCGGTTCTTTGATCCATTTTTTTAACAATCTTGAACCCATCGCAGTAATTGTTTTTTCTAAAATTGATAATAATGTTCCTCTAGTTGTAGAGTCACGAAGATTTTTTACTAATTCTAAATTTCTTAAAGTGCTTGAATCAATAATCATCCTGTTTCGATCGGAAAAAGTAACTTTTTTAATGTGTGATAATGAATTTTTTTGGGTATCAAGAAGGTACTTGATTAACGCTCCAGAAACAGATAAGTTTAACTTTTTTTCTTCAAGTCCAAAACTGTCTAAAGATTGGAGATTAAAATGGTCAAGTAAAATTTCTCGAGCTTTTTCTGGTTTGAAATAATAATCTTCTAACGAGTTAATAAAAGAACCGCTATTTTTAATTTGGTTAATTAATTCAACATTAACTTTTAACGATTCTGGAATAAGACATTCACTGGGATTTAACCTACTAATTTCTGCCATTAATGAACTTACGTTTTGGACAGAAGTAGTAATAAATTCGCCAGTAGATAAGTCAGAATAAGCAATAGCAAACTCATCACCGTAAGAAGTTAAAGCAAGGATATAATTGTTTTCATTCTCTTCCAACATGGAACTTTCAATCACAGTTCCGGGAGTAACAATCCTTACCAATCCTCGTTTAACAAGACCTTTAGCTTTTTTAGGATCTTCTAACTGTTCAACAATGGCTACTTTGTAACCTTTCTTGACTAACCTGCCAAGATAAGTTTCTAAAGCGTGGTAAGGAACACCGGCAAGAGGAGCACGTTTTTCTCCTTGTCCACGGGCAGTAAGAGTAATCTCTAACGCTCTGGCTGCAGTAACTGCATCTTCGTAAAACATTTCAAAGAAATCGCCCATTCTGAGCATGATTAAACAGTCAGGATTAGCTTTTTTAATGTCTCGGTATTGTTTCATGCCCGGAGTTAAGTTCTCTTCAGCAACGTCAAGAATACTCTTTGTACTTACTGGCTGTTTATTATTTTCTACCACAATTTAATTCAGAATAAGCTTATTTTTAAATATTATTGTAAGGGAGTTATATGATTATAACTAATCATGTGGACTTTTAACATTAACAACATCTTTATCATGTATTGCAATGTATCTTTCTGTAGTTTTCTTATCTTTATGGCCTAATAATCTTTGAATGTATTCTGTTTTTGTATTATTATTAAACAAATGAGTGGCAAAAGCGTGTCTTATCAAATGTGGATAAACTCTTTTACTAATCTTAGCTTTCTTAGCTGCTTGTTTGATTATTTGTTGCACAGATCTTGTCGTCAAATGGCCATTTCTTCCAGAGAACAGATAATTATCATGATTATTAATTCCTTTAAAATGTTCAATAAACTTATTTGAAAGAATTGATTTTCTATCTTTTCTTCCTTTACCTGTTCTGACAACAATAACTTTTTCTTTTACTAAAATATCTTTTAATTTAACATTAACAGCTTCATTTGCTCTCAAACCGGAACAATAAATTAATTCTAATAATAATTTGTGTTTAGAATTCTTAACAGCATCAATAAGATTATTTACTTCTTCTTTAGTCAAACCAATTGTAACTTTATAATCGTTTTTTGGAATCTTAATATCATTCATTAAATCTGTTTTTAGAACAGTTTTGTAAAAAAATTGTAAAGCATTATGTGCCAACCTCATTGTTGATGCAGAAACTCTTTGATTTGCCAGATATTCTAAATAATTTCTAAGATCATCGGTGGTGACGTTATCAACACTTCTCTTACAAAATAATAAAAATTTTTTATTGTAATGAAAATAACTTTTAGCAGTCTTTTTGCTGTATCTTCTAATTTTAAATTCTTGTTCTAATCTTCTTAAAGGGTTCATTTTTTATTTTTAATTAGTTTCTTTTTTTCAGGTTCGGAAAGATAATTTTCACTAGTTGTTATCGGATTACCAATTCTTTTTTCTGCGTCTTTTCTAGCATTTCCAGCAACTTCTCCACCTTCTATTGCCGCACATTTATTTTCATCAAAACCTTGTGCATCTTTATGTTTAGTAATTTCAGTAGAAACCTTTTCTCCTAACATTGAAAAGATGAGTTCCAAATCGTTCATATGATCTCTTAAATTTTCACGTTTAAGTCCTTTGAATTGTTTATATTCACTTGGAGTCATCCCAAAAGTGGCTTTACTTATCTCAGCTGTTAAAATTGCAAATTCTTTTTTTTCTTTTACTCCTCTTTTATTCCATTCATCAGTGAGTTCATCCCTAATTGCTATTCCTCTTACTCTCTTTTCAATCCAATCATCGGAATAACCTTTTTGTTTGTAAATCTCTTTCATTCTTTTTTGAGCAAGTTCAGGATTTTCTATTTCTTGTACTCTTTCATAACCAATTTTAGCTAACCATAACTTAAATGGTTCTGCTTTTTTAGAAGGAAGAGATTGTACTATTCTAAATGCCCCTTCAGTATTGGTGCAATCAGTTGCATAAAACTTACCATCTGAAGAGGGTAATTTAAGTTGTACACAAATTGTGTACAACTCAACCCCATGTTTTAATTCTCTGCTTTTGAGCATGTTCCAATAATTTCGCGGGTTAGATGAATCTGTTAAAGCTTGGATTACATCAATTACTGAGAAATACCACTCTTCTTTATGCCAAATTTTTCTAATATTCTTCCCTTCGAATACCACTAATGCATTTTTCATATTAAATATAATAATATTACTTCTTTATATACTTTGTCCGCACCTGACCAGTGGACCAGTGGCTTTAATTTAAAGCCAATTCTTACTTTTATTTTAGTTAATCTCTGTATTTCTCCTTTCTTAGCACTGGTCAAACTTGCTGAAAAAGTTGTCCAGGGGGTTATTCATATTTTACTATCATTTTTGATAATTACTCCTGGTTTTCTTCCTTTTGGACTTGAGTGTTATATTCTTGTTTTCATGTAATGTTAAACCACATATACACATCTGCGCCAGTTTTCTACAAAAAACCATGAGGTAATAAAAAATGAAAGAATTAATTGATGAATTAAGACAGACAAACTTACAGATTTTGTCTGAGTTTCGTGGGTACATGAAAGGAGTTATCCATAATAAACATGAAAAAAGTAAGGGTTTTCAGTTTGCGATGCTGGACAAAAACTATGAAAAAGCAGTAGATTTAATCTGGTTCTTTTCAGATACTTTGTATGATAAATACATCCGTGGAGAACCACTTTACCCTTAATTATTTTTGGGGTTTTTTCTTTTTTCCCTAATTTAACATCTTTTAACACTTTTTGTTCATTTTACTCCATTTAAGCTTAATAAAACGAACTTTATGCGGTTAAAAGATGTTATACGCAATTTTTTGGTTACTTTCCATAACTTTTTCACGTTTTTGTCGT
>CAZQLW010000013.1:0-6889 GCA_964594395.1 uncultured Methanosarcinales archaeon
TCTGTTAAAAGATAAACAGTGTTATTGGTCCCATTATAGGTATTGTAAACAGCAGGTCTCAAATCAAGATAAGTTGCTTCAGTACCACCCCAACTAAAACTATAAGAAGAACCTAAACTAGAATTGACATAAATAGTACCATTCGGGGTAGGGCCACAATCATGTCCAGGGATTTGATCACTATTAACACTAATATTATAAAAATTACCATGAGAATTTTGATAACACAAATCATTATTCCCACTCACATCGGTTAACCCACCATTCCCTAAAAAATAATTTTCCCAAATAACGTCATCAGTACAATCACTATCTAAATAGATAGCAGCAACATCATATTCATCATAAAAAGTGTTGTTGGTGATGTTAGTAAACGTTGTACTATCAAGATAAACACCATAATCGTCAGTTAAATCTTCATTAAAAGTGTTATTAACAATCAATGTTGAAATTGTTTCTAAATGAACCCCCCTACTATTATTAACAAACGAATTATTAATTATAGTTGCATTTTCTCCGAAATATGTAAAACGTATTCCATGATCAAAATCAACAATATTACAATTTTGAACAGTAACATTGTCGTATCCTACTATATCCAGAATTCCATAATCACCTCCGCCGGCATCACCCGTAATGGAATAACCATCACAATTAATAGTAATGTCAGAGGTGTTAACAACTAAACAATCTCCGGTAGTAACTAAATTTGTTGATAATGTTAAAGCAGAATTTACATCTCCACAACTAGTGGGAGTAGCATCAGCCATAACACCAATATAACCATTTTCAGATTCTGTAATTCCAATAAGTTCATCAATTGGTTCTTCTACCCCTACCGCTGCCCCAGTTAAAAAATTAAAGCGACTTTGACTAATTGCGGAGGTGTCTTGACCAAGGGTGGTGGTTTCAAAACTAGCGTCAAAGCCGCCTAAAGAATATAATGTTAAAACTGAAAAAAGAAGCATTAAAGCCAGGATCACTCTCTCTTTAAGTACACTCTCCCGAGTCACTTTACTATTCCTCTTCCAGTCCTTTCTTTTGTTATTAATCATATTTTGTTAATCACCTGATCATAAACGTCTAATAATTGCTTCAGTTCTTTTACTTTCAAAGAATAATATTTGTAGGGGAACTCTTTTCTAACATTCAAGAAACCAAGGTCATAAAGCAGAGTTAAATGACGAGAAACCAAAGATTTAGACATTTTAGTCATTTCAGTAATGTCTTTAACTGTTAACTCCTTATCGGCAAGTAATCTAAGAATCCTTCTTCTAGAAAAAGCACTAATTGCTCTAGATAACTTCTCTTCCTTGAGTTCCATTTTGCTTAAGCTAATCCTTAGAATACTCTTTCCATTTATAAAGGTTTCCGAGTTGAACAACCATGAAACCCTTAAGATAAGAAAAAATGTGCTAGATTTAAACCAAAAATATTAGAAATTAATCTTCAATCGGTAAATTGGGTTCTTCCTCTTTAACCATTAAAGCTAATTCTTCAGAAATTTTTTCTTTAAGTTCTTCTAAAGAATAATGATTATATTTAAGTTTAAATTCATTAGCAACTTCTTGTTTAGTTAAATCTAATTTACTAAAATATACTAAAACATTCTCTTTACCTAACTGTTGATTTACTTTTTGTAGCAACTTTTGTTGATTACTAATTGAAAAGCCACTTTGTTCACTTAAATCAAAAACAAAAACTACTAAATCTGCTAATTCGCTTAATACTAGCTCTGCCTGTAATTCAATATTATTCATTTTAACTTTACGAGCAAGAGTTCCAGGAACATCAAGTACTTGAACTTCATTATTTCCAATTTTAAATGAACCAGAATTAATACTTTTAGTAGTAAATGCGTAAGCTGCAACTTCTGCTTTAGTTCCAGTAAGTTTATTTAATAAAGTAGTTTTACCAACGTTCGGAAACCCGTAAAGACAAACACTAAACATTTCTTTAACATCAGGATAAGATCGCATAATTTTTCGACATATTTCTAAATATTCCAAATTAGAATTAATTTGTTTAATAACAGAAGAGATTCTTCCATAAAATTGTTTAGATAATTCTTTAACTTTATGTCGATCTTTTTCTTTAACAATCTTAGTAACATAACTTTTATGAAAAAAACGAACTTTTTTTACTGCCCAACCGATAGCACCTAAAGATTTCTTAAACAGAGAATAATCTAACGTCAAATCCATTAAGGTAAGATAAAATGGAGGTAAAATTTTAGTATTAGGAAAAGTCATCGTAACTTTTTCTAATCGAGTTACCAAATTATCTTTAATAACATCTAATTTCAGGCCTTCTTTCTTTCTAATAATCTGTAACCAATTACCTTTAAGATTTTTTTGTTTACCTTGCACCCTTGCTTTAGAGAAAGCTAAATCTAAAAAAGTCTCTCCAGATTCTACAGGTGGAATTTTTTGAAAATTCATAATTTAAGAAAAAGGGAGGTCTCTTTTAAACTTTACTTCTTTTTATACGAATTTAGTTGTTTTGCCAATGGAGGCACATAATTGCTCAATTAAAATTATCGGTAAGCAATTATAGTCGTGCCGTGCAAACAAACTAAATTAGCATTTATTTTCTGATTTATTTATTTTTCTTGTAGAAATGAAAGCCCACTAAAGAAATTACCGAGATTAACAAAATCGTTATAGGAACTAACCAAATTCCAAGCCCTAAAATGTTCTGACCAAGTGTTTTAATAAAAGCAATAATTGTTCCAAAACTAAAAATATCAAAATTAAAAGCTTCAGAACTAAAATAGGAATAAATAAAATATGCCACTAAAGCTAATAAAAATAACGCCACAATAATAATTAAAATTTTAAAAATTACTAAAAATGTTTCTTTATGCTTATTGAAAAACACTTTAAAATTACTTTCTAAATGTCGAACATTTTCACCAAAATTAATTTTAACTTTTTTCTTTTCTGTTCTAAGGATAGATTTATGGTGAGTATAAGCACCAAACCAACCGATAACAAAAAGAATAATCAAACCTATCCATAACCAAGTTAAATCTAAGAAAACAGTTTTATATCCAGCCCAAGCTTTACCTGATAAAGCATGCGCAAATTTACTTGTTACGGTCTCTTCTTCAGTTACTGCCCCTTTAACAACCTCAGATTCAACCATTGCAGATTTTTCAATTACTGTAGCTTCTTCCTCAACTACAACTTCTTGGTCACTTTCACCAGCAAAGTAAGGATAAATCAAATAAGCTGCTAACCCTAAACCAGTTAAAATTATGATTACTAATAAAACTTTAAAAATGACTTTAAAGATTTCTTTGTGTTTATTAAAAAACACTTTAAAATTACTCTCTAAATGTTTAACATTCTCGCCAAAATTAATTTTAACCTTTTTACGTTCTGTTCTAATGATGGATTTATGGTGAGTATAAGCTCCTAACCAACCGATAACAAAAAGAATAATCAAACCAATCCATAACCAAGTTAAATCTAAAAGAACGGTTTTATATCCAGCCCAAGCTTTACCAACTAAAGCTTCAGCAACCGTATCAATGATAGTACTTTCTTCAGCTACAATTGTTTCTTCAACAATTTCTTCTTTTACTTCTTTAACAACTTCTTCAACTATTTCTTCTTTCTCAGGACAAAGTCCACAATCTTTGTAACAAGCACCATTATCATTATTAGTATTTACATCAGATGCACAAGTTAATCCATTATTACAAAGACCATCACCGCATAATCCCCAAGCGTTAGCTCCAGTTGAAGATGAACTACTACTAGCAGCGGCAGCAGCAGCGGTAGCAGCAGTAGCAGTAGATTTACCTAACACAAAAGTACTCAAATGGGTCACATTAGCTTCGATATAATTTAAATCGGTATTTACTACTGATGTTTCTTCTTGCCAAGTAAAAGAAGTAGCATTATAAAAGAAAATACCTAAATCAGCTTCAGCAATACCTGCAGCAACTACCTCCGTTTCATTATAAGTAAACTTTAAAGTGATCCAATTGATACTACCTGTAATTGAAGGTGCATCGATAACAAAATATTTGTATTCTGTAACCGTGGAACCAGTAACTGAAAAATTTGTTGTTAAAGGAGTTTCATTATATTCAGCCACCGAAACAGAAGTATTTTCTCCTAAAGTTGTAGAAACATTAAATGTTAAATTAACTCCAGAAATAACATTTATTGTAGAAGAAACATTACCAGTTAAATTTAAAGAGATAGTTGATTGATTTAAAGTAGTTGTACTGGTAACTACAAAATCAAGTGTAGCAGTAGCGGTATTACTAGAATTATCAGTACAAGAAAAGTTGTACTGATGATCCCCCGCACTTAAATTAGTAACGTTCTGGAAATGAGTAATATTTCCAGTTTCGTTCATGTTTGCTAAACTATTACTATTATTTTTATATTGACAAGTTGCATTTTCGTTAGTTGTTAAATTAAAATCTACAACACTGCCATTGTTTGGTGCCACTGCAGTAATAAGAATTGCCGGAACAGTAGTATCAACGATGGAATAAATAAAAGTTTGTGAAGTATTAACACTACCATCATCACAAGAGATATTAATAGTATAATTACCTAATTCTGAAATAGTAGAAGTGTCATTGATGTACCCGTTACTAGAATTAATGTTAAACAAACTGGTATTGTCGTAATAAGTTATTGTTTCGCCATCACTATCACTACAATTAACATCCGCATTAAAAGCAGTTCCAAATTCAACAGATTGATTAGTCAAATTTTGATCAAATACAGGAGCAAAATTAGCAGCAAGAGTTATCGCTGAACTATTAACCCAACTACTAAAATCCGTACTATCATTAACCCTAACACTAAAAATCCAAACATCACTTTTGCTAAGATTACCGGAAGCAATGGAAGTAAAATTATCAAGATTATCAATTTTTGTTGAACCGTTATACCATTCAGTTTCATTACTCGCTTGAAGATCATTATCAGTATCGGTATATGTAAATGTACCAGTTAATGTACCATTACTTCTGTTCAAAGAATCACTAGAACTGATGTTAACTGAAGAAGCCTCGGGAACAAGATTACCGATTACTAACACTGTTGACCATAAAGTATCTGAAACATTAGAACTATTGTTAGCGTAAACTGAAACATTTACCAAATCAGACTTATTAAAATAAGTAGACGTCAAAGTTGTAATAACCGTTGTTCCATTAGCTACAGAAGTATTTGTTTGGTTGAAGATATTAGTATTGTTAACGTACCATAGAAAATAAACTGTTGCCGAAGATGCACCACCAGTATCATTGTAAGTAGTATTCGCAGTTAAAGTATCGTTAGTGAATGCAGTTGTTGGAGTAATAACTGGTTGAGTAACATTTGGAGCATCACCAAGGGGTGGAGGAGGAGGACTAGACAAACTGATACTTCTATTACTAGTTGCAAAAGAAGAGTTAGAAATGTTATCAGAAGCAAGACAGTTCCAAGTATAATCTCCAACATCTAATGTTAAAGTCCAATTAGTAGTATTAGTAATTCCAGAAATTACTGTTGATTGATTAAGAGCAAAAGAGGCATTAGCTGTGTTTGTTATATATAAGCTAATGTTAGCCAATTGAATATCGTCAGTAGCACTACAATTAAAAGTAAAATCAACAGGACCAGGAGATTCAATAACATTAGAAACTGCTGGAAAATTTAAAGTTACAACAGGAGGTTCATCAAAAGTACCATTAGCAGAAAAACTACTAAAGTTAGATGTATTAAATAATAAAGTGTTGCTAGTATAACTTAAAGTAGAACAACTGGTACCATTACAATCAGTACCAGTAGTTAGAATTTTATTGCTACTAGTACTATAATTATTTACCCGATATATTTCAGTAATGTTAATATAATTCAAACTATTTAAGGTAATATTAGCGCTCCCGTTAAGTTTTTCAAATCCAGAGGAATTGAAAGCAGCAATATTATCACCAATCAATAGATTCGTCCCTAAAGCTAAACCACCAGAGAAGGTCATATTAGTTAGAGCGTCCCATTTAATTTCACCAAAACTGTTGTTATAGATTAAATAGTTAACTTCTAAACTGTCACCAATGATATCTTGTACATTACCCGTAAAGTTATTATTCAGAAAAGTATTATTAAAAACGGGATCAAGTAAAACCATCCCTCCAGCCAACATGCTGTCAAAAGTATTATTCTCAACTAAACTATGATTGAACTGTGCTGTTGAACCTTGATATAAAGTTGCAATGCCAACAAGATTAGCATTAAAATAATTCCTGGTAATTCGTAAACTGGGATAATTAGGAACCATCCCCCAACCAGAAGAAGTGATATTATTATTGGTAATATTGACGTCAGTTCCTGAACGAATTACTATCCCAACACCACCACCAAATAATCCACAATTAGCTCCAAAAGAGGTACAATTAATTTCAGTAATAAGGTTATTACTAATTTCTAAACCGTGAAGGTCAATAATATTGGGGTCACCAATTAATATCCCAATAGAATTAATAGCATCAGCCCCATAAATCCCAGAAATGTTATTACCGGAGATAACAGAATTAATGAGAGAACTGGTAGGAGCTTCAACATAAGTAATACCATAAGGGTGATCTATATTATCGTTAGTAATGTTAGTAATGATATTATCAGAAATATTTGAACCAGAAGAGTTAGCGAAAAATATACCACCATCTGGCGCATTAAGGCTGATATGCCCCACCGTGTTATTCCAAATAGTACCATTAGTAGCATGCTCAAACTGAATTCCAACACCAAAATTTTCAATCACACAATTTTTAACAGTATTGTTCACCCAACCTCCATTATTTAGAATCCCAATATCTGGAGCGCCACCATCACCAACAATACTATAACCAGCACAATCAAGGACAACATTATGG
>CAZQLW010000013.1:6989-23180 GCA_964594395.1 uncultured Methanosarcinales archaeon
CCACAATTAGCTTGAACACCAATGTTACCTTGCAAATTAATACCATCTTGAACACCAACGGCTGCACCAGTAAGTAAATTACTTGAAGAGAAACTTTTGATAAATGTAAAAGAATCAGTTAATGAGTCAGTAAGAGAACTTTCTCCATCAGTAGCAAGTAAGAAATTAAAGCCAACAATAATAACTACTAAAGATAATACTACAAATAAATCTACCCTCTTTACTCTTCTTACCATCTATCAGTCTCTTTTATAATGAAGTAATAAAAGTTAAACAAAAATCATTTATATACTTTTCTATTTTTATTCCAAAAGATAACACCAAATCCTTGCTAAATTCACATAACCAGAATAAAATAAAATAAAATAAAATGAGCAAAAAAATATCAATTAAAAAGAACTAAAAAAATTAATGTTTTGGATGTTCATGACCAATATTTTTCCGTTCTTTAAGATGTTTAATATGTTCTTCTTTCTCACTATCAAGATTAATTTTCTTTTTACGATGATCAGTGATAATATTACCAACATGTTCGCCACCAAGAAAATGCGGTAAAATAACATAATCCGCACCATGGTCATAAAGGCGTAAAGCTTCCTCAATTTCGTTTGCAGCTACAAAAATTTTCGCTTTTTTGTTAACATCCCTAACTTTTCTGATTAAAAGGAGATTCTCAGAAAGTTCTGGGACAGTAGAAACTAAAATTTTAATTTCCCGTAAATTCATTTTATGAATAATCTCTTCATCAGTAACGTTCCCATAAATACAATGGTAACCATCCCTAACCATCTTATTAATAATTTCAGGATTATAATCAACTACTAAAACTTTTTTCTTAGATCGTTTAAAACTTTTTAAAATACTATATCCAATCCGGTTATGTCCACAAAGGATAATTTTCGGTTTCACTTCAGTAGGTAAATATTCCAAGCCTTCAATAGTGAAAACATCAAAAATCTTTAATGGTTTTTCTAAAAAATCATAAATCCAATGATCATACTTAATTAAGTAAGAAGTGATTGTAATTGAGATTAGTGTAATAATAACTGTCAAAGAAAATAATTCTTGCGTAATCTGGCCCATCACCAAACCTTGAGCAGCAAGAATTAAAGAAAATTCTCCAACCTGTGCTAAAGATAAAGAAGTTAAAAATGATGGTTTTTTAGTATACCTGAACAACGAACAAATAAGCATAATAATTAAAGGTTTCAAAATGATAACCGCTAGTAACAAAACTATGAATGGCAACCACATTTTGACAATTACTCCCGGAGATAAAGCCATCCCTAAAGATACAAAAAATAGTAATGAAAAGAAATCTCTTAAACTAGTAATTTTTCCAATAATTTCTGTACTATACTTTAAGTTACCCAAAGCGATTCCTGCAACAAAAGCTCCAATCGCTAAAGAGAATCCCGGAGTAATTGAACTAATAATTTCTTCAGAGAGAGTAATTGTCCAAAATGGATTCTGAAGAATGTAAAGGATTACTGTCCCAATCTTATCTGCAAGTAAAGAAAATGCAAAACATACTGCTAGTGAAGTAATAAGTAATAACTCTTGATTTCTAGCAGCAAAACGAAATGTAATCGGAAAAATAAATTTTCCCGCTAAGTAAGCAACAGTAAATATAAATAAAAACTTTAAGAAAGCAACACCAATTAAAGCCATGCTAAAACCATTAGCAGAAGTCATTAAAGAGATTACTAAAATAGCAGTCAAATCCTGCATTAATAAGATACCAACAACAATTCTTCCATGTAAAGTGTTAAGTTCTCTTTTGTCTGAAAGAAGTTTCATCACAACCATTGTTGAAGAAAATGCCAATAAGAAACCAATATACGCTGCTTCTAAAGTTAAAAACCCAAGCAAAATTGCAACCACATATCCTAAAATGAAAGTCATCAAAATTTGAATTAATCCACCTAAACTCGAAACTAAAGCAACATTACGCAACTTCTTTAAATCCATTTCCATCCCGACAATAAAAAGTAAAAAAGCAATTCCAATAACAGACATTGATTCAATGATAGTGGTATTAGTTACTAATTGAAAAACCGGAGTGATTAAAATCCCTACTAAAACATAAGCTAATATTTGTGGTTGTTTAATCAACCGTAAGAAAAATGCTGCTAAAGCTGCAATAATTGTAATAACTCCTATTTGTAAGAAGATTTGCCCTCCATCCATTACCATCTTTTATATTTACATAGTAAAAAAAACAGTTATATAAATGTTTTTGTTTAATGAAGTTATTTAGAACGTTATTTTAGATTACTCCTATAGGGAAATATAAATGTTTATATCTAAACAGAAGAGAATAGTGTTTAATGTTTTTAGAAACAATTGTTGCTTTGGTTCTCGGAATTTTTTCTGGGATCATTACTGGCTTAATTCCCGGCATTCATGTTAACTTAATCGCTTTAATTGTTCTTTCATTATCTCCATTACTATTATCAATTACAACCCCAATAATAGTAGGGGTTTATATTATCAGTCTTGCCTTAACACACACTTTTTTAGACTCTCTCCCTTCAATCTATTTAGGAGCACCAGATGAAGCACAAGCTTTAAACGTTCTTCCTGGACATCGTTTACTTAACAAAGGAGAAGGACATAATGCCATAATTTATACAGTCATTGGTTCTTTAGGATGTCTTATTCTTGGAGTTATTCTTTTCCCAATATTTATTATGAGCATGGCCAAAATTTATCCTTTAGTAAAAGGAGCAATAGGTTACATTCTTGCATTAATCATGGTCTTTATGATTAGTAAAGATAAAGGTAAAAGACTAAAAAGTTTAACCCTGTTTTTAATGGCCGGTTGTTTAGGACTAACCGTGTTTAGCATCCACAACTTGAAACAACCTTTATTTCCTCTTCTTAGTGGATTGTTTGGATTTTCAATTTTATTGTTAAGTTTATTACAAAAATCTAAAATTCCAAAACAAGACTTATCTAAACCATTAACAATTTCTAAGAAAAACACAACTAAAGCAATAACCGCAGCTTCTGGAGTAGGTTTTATTGCCGCTTTTCTTCCTGGTTTTGGATCAAGTCAAGCAGCCATCGTCGCCACTAACATTGTTGGTGATATTGGTGACGAAGGTTTCCTGGCCCTAGTCGGAGGAATTAATACGGCCAACTTTTTAATTAGTATTGGAACAGCTTACGCCCTTAACAAAGCCAGAAACGGTGCAATCTTAACGGTTAACAAATTGCTAGGCAGTATTGGTTTACAAGAAATGCTCATGTTTCTAGGAGTGGCATTAGTTGTTGGCGGAATTGCAACAATCCTAGCCATAAATATTTCTAAAGTTTTTTCAAAATATATTGTTAAAGTTAATTACAACTATATTGTCTGGAGCATTATCGGTTTCATTACTTTGTTAACTTTCTTCTTCGACGGTTTTATCGGTCTTACAATTCTTATAATAGCGACCGCAATAGGAATAGTAGCAAGTTCCTGGGGCGTGGGCAAGAATCATTTAATGGGCTGTTTAATCCTGCCAGTTATTTTATATTTTGTTTTGTAGAATTTCAAAACACATAATTTAAGAAAACAATATAAACATTAAACATTTAGTTTTTGTATGACAATCGAAAAGACTTGGCTGGTTTATATCTTAGAATGTCATGATGATTCTTTATACACGGGAATCACTAATGATTTAGAAAAACGGATGCTAACACATAAGAACGGCAAAGGCAGTAAATATGTTCGTGCAAAAGGATTTAAACAAATCTTGCACGCCATTTCAGTTACTGATAAAAGTGAAGCAGCGAAGATGGAGTATCAAATTAAACAATTGGAAAGGAATGATAAAATTACCTTTTTTATGAAACACCCAAACTTGTTGTTTTGAATATTTAAAAATATAATCCTTGATAATACTTAACTGCAAAATAAATCATCAACAAAAAAATAATTAAAATTATAAGATCTTTAATTTTCTTCCAAAAACGTTTAATTTTTTTTCTTCTTTTTAAAATTTCATCTCTTTTAGTAAAAACTCTGAAAATTCTTAATGGTCGTTTCAAACCTTTAAATTTTTTTAACCCTAAATGGATGTAAGAAAATTCATTTTTATTCATTGCATTATAAACTGATTCACTAAAAACTACGTCGCCTGCTTTTGTTATTGACTCTATTCGAGAAGTAGTATTTACTGTATCACCATAAATATCCCCATTTCTGTGTAAAACTTCTCCGGCATGTATAGCGACTCTAATTTCAAGATGATTTTTTAACTTCTTTGGTTTGTTGTATTCTCGAAAATCTTTTTGTAATTCATCCCCACACAGAACTGCACAAGTTGCTGATTTAAAAGTAACTAAAAACGCATCACCTATTTTTTTGATAATTTTTCCGGAATACTGATTAAAATTTTTAGTACAGATATAATCAAAAGTATCATGTAATTTATTAAAATTTTCTCGATCTAAATTGGTGGTAGTTTTAGTATAACTAACTATGTCTACAAACATTACGGTTAATATTTCCGCATTGATTTTTTTTGTCATTAAGGTGGTTAGAACTACGATTTTTTTATAAAATTATAGGAACTAGGTTATTTCTTTTCTTTCTTCAACTCTTCTAACAACAATGGAGTTACATCAATCTTATTTGTTTTATGTTCAATACAATTAGTTGTAATCATTTTCGAAACTCCAGCCTTTTTCAATTTCTCCATTCCGTTCTCAACAAATAATCCGTGTACGCCTATAGCAGAAACAGATTTAGCACCCATCTTTCTTGCTTGTTTAGCTGCTTCAGCAATGGTATGGCCCGTACTAATTATATCATCAACAATAACAACATTCTTACCTTTGATAGGTACCGGTTTGACCATCTTTACTTCTACATGTCGAGAACTAAACCTTGTTTTTTTCAATACTGTTGCTTGAACATGAACATGTTTAGCAATACTTTCTGCCCATTGATACGATTCCCAATCTGGGCCAATAATAGTTTCGTTCTTAAACTTTTTTTGAATATAATCTGCAATTAAAGGATTAGCGGTAAGATACTTAGCAGAAATTGTAAAAATATCTTTTAACGACTTATAACGATGAATGTGAGGATCAATAGTGATTAATTTATCAATACAATTGTTTAACAATTTGGCCATCACTCTGCTAGAAATACATTCGCCGGGATTGAAACGTTTATCTTGTCGCATATATGCTAAATACGGAGCAACAAGAATTACTTTTTTTGCCCCTAAATCTTTAGCTGTTTCTGCAGCAAAAACAATATCAAAAAGAGACATGTCAGAATGGGGTTGAAACGATTGAACAATTACTAACTTTTTCTTTTTTAAATTAGTATTAAACTTAAGATATAAATCACCATCTGGAAAACAAGAAATAGTTGTAGGAGAATATTTACACTTGAGTTTTCTAGCCAAATTTTTAGCAATTCCTTGAGAATTCCCTAAACTTGTAATAATCATTCGTGCTGTCACCTCTTTATTTGTTAAGAAAATCAACCAGGATATATAAAATTATTCAAAATTATGCTTACTATTCATTCAGAAAAACCAGAAAACTTTATAAACAGACAGGCAGAATTAAGCATAAACAAGTACATTTAAACTAGGAGGACTCCAAAGTATGTTCTACAAAGTAAAAACCAAAGATTATATCCGGGTACCACCCAATATGTTTGGGTTAAACAAGAAAGAATCAGTACTAACTAATGTTAAAGCTACTTATGAAAATTATACATCTAAAGAGCTTGGCTTTGTAATCAATGTTATTGACGTAGGAGAGATTAAAGAAGGAGTTATTGTTGCCGGAGATGGTGCAGCTTATTACGAAACTGAATTTCAATTATTAACTTTTAGGCCAGACCTAAATGAATTAATTTATGCTAAAGTAAGAGACATTACTGATTTTGGTGCTTTTATGGACCTTGGTGGAGCAGAGGGGATGGTCCATATTTCACAAAGTATGGACGATTTTGTCTCATTCAGTAAAGATAAAGTTTTACAAGGTAAAAAATCTAACCAATCATTAAAAGTTAACGATAATTGTCAAGCAAGAATTATTGCAATCAGTTATAAAGATCTTAACAATCCAAAAATTGGACTGACTATGCGTCAAGAAGGTTTAGGTAAAATTGAATGGCTTGAACAACAGAAAGAAGAAGCTAAAGCTAAAAAGAATAAGGATGAATAAAAATGGCAAAGAAAAAAGCTTGCAAAAATTGTAAATTATTAGTTGACGGTGATAAATGTCCAATTTGTAAATCAAGTTCTTTTGCTTCAAGTTGGTTAGGAAGAATATTTATTAGTGATGTTGAAAGGTCAATGATTGCTAACAAAGTTAACGTTACTGTTAAAGGAGAATATGCAATCAAAGTAAGATAAGGTGAATTTTATGCAAATAACAATATTAGAAAAAAATGAAAATGCACTTGTTGGCAGAACAGAAATTAAAGGAAAAATAACTTTTAAAGATGCAACTCCTAGCAATGCACAATTGGCGGAAGGCCTGAACAAAGAATTAAAGAAAGATATCTCTTTGATCATTATTAAGAATATTTATACTAATTTTGGACACCAAGAAGCTAGTTTTACTGCTTTCGTTTATAATAGTAAAGAAACAAAAGATAAAGCTGAAATGGCTACAAAACATCTTAAGAAAAAAGCGGAAGAAGTAGCTAAAGCTGAAGCAGAAAAAAAATCAGCAGCTGCTGAAGAAAAGAAGGAAGAAGCACCAAAGGCAGAAGAAAAAGAACCCCAAGTTGCTCCTGAAGCAAATGAAGTTCCTAAAGAAGATAAACCTGCTGAAGAAAATGTTGAAAAAAAAGAAGAAGTAGAAGAAAAAGCAGAGGAGAGTAAATAATAAAATGGCAAAAGCAGGCGGAGCGAAAAAAGGCGACAAAGGTAAAGGCGCTAAAGAAAAGAAAGAAGGTAAAAAGTTAGGTAATCTTTACACCATTTCTGGCGATGCAATTGAAAGAAAAAATAGATCTTGCCCAAAATGTGGTCCGGGAATGTTTTTAGGTAAACATAAAAACAGAATTGTTTGTGGTAAATGTCAGTACGTAGAATTTATAAGTGACAAGAAAGAAACAGACGCAGCAGCTGAAGAAAAAGAAAAGTAAATTATTTTATTTTTAACAAATTTTTATTCTCAATTGATTATTCAAAATAAATTTTAGTAACACCTTTAACTTTTAAAACTCGGTTAACCAATTCTTGTAACTGGTCCAAATCTCTAGGAATAACTAAAAAAGAACATTCAGCATGGTCTAAATCGATTAATTTTGCTTTTGCTTCTTTAACTTCAAAACCCGCATTAGCAATTGTATGAAGAAGGTCTGCTAAAACTCCGCTTCGTTCTTCAGCCCTAACAAAGAAACGTATTTTTTGATTAAAAATATCTTTCCAAGTAACTGGTATCCAACGATTTTCTTCTCTTAAAGCCATCTTACAATTATTTTTATGTGTAGATATCAATTTCCTTTTCGTCATGATTCCAATAATTTCTTCTCCTGGTAAAGGATCACAACATTTAGCTAAAACACAAAAAGCTTTAGGAAAATCTGCAGATTCAACAAGTACCCCTTGATCTTCTTTAATTTTTGGTTTAAGTAAATGAAAATGTAAAGCAGGAAGTTTTTCAAACTCTTTCAACGATTTTCTAATCTTTTGTTTCGCTTTAGCAGATTTAACAACTTTTATCCAACTCCTTCTTGGACGTTGAAGTTTATTAGTAATAATTTCAATAACATCACCTTGGTTTAACTCTTTTCTCAAAGAGCTAAATTTACCATTAATCCTTCCTGCCACAGCATGATTACCAACTTCTTCATGGATAGTGTAAGCAAAGTCTAAAATTGTTGCCCTGAGAGGTAACTCTTTTAAATCACCTTTAGGTGTATAACAATAAATTTTATCCCCAAAAACGTCAATTTTGGTTGCTTCAAGGAAATCTTTACTTTCATTTTCTTTTTGTAAATCTAAGATACTTTTTAACCAAGCAACTCTTTTTTCAAATGATTCTTCAGAGCGAAGACCTTTATAACGCCAATGAGCAGCAACACCTTCTTCAGCAAACTCATTCATTTCTGGTGTTCTAATTTGAATTTCTACAACTTTACCATTGGATAATTTTAATGCAGTATGAATTGAACGATAAAGGTTAGGTTTTGGATTAGCGATATAGTCTTTTAATCTTTCTTCAAGAGGTTCAAAATTCTCGTGCAACAACCCTAATAAAGAATAACAATCTTTAATTTCTTTAACAATAATTCTAATCCCTAAGAGATCATACTGTTTTTTAAGATTAACACCGCGTTTAGTTATTTTTTTATAAATACTAAAAATATGTTTTGGCCGACCTTTAATTTTAATTAAATTAATCTTAGTTTTACTGATAACTGTTTTTATCAAATCCACAACAGTAGAAATATTTCTCTCTCTCTGTTCGTGCGATTCTACCAAAAAATTAACAATCTCCTGATATTTTCGCGGGTTAATAATTTTAAATGCAAGGTCTTCCAATTCAACTTTAATTTTTTCTATCCCTAATCGGTAAGCTAAAGGCGCATAAATATCAATTACTTCTTGAGCAATACGCTTTTGTTGATCTTGAGGTAAAGCATTTATACTTCGTAAATTATCAAGTTTATTAGCCAACTTAAGAATTATTACTCTCACATCTTTCAAAGTGGTAAAAATTATTTTTTTTAATGCTTCTGCTTCCAACTTTTTATTTTTATGTTTAATTTGTTTTATTTCTTCAACACCTTCAACTAAAAGGAATATTTCTTTACCAAACTTATCTTGAATTTCTTTTTCATTGTCTAATAAACCGTGTAATAACCCTGCAAGAACAATTTCTGGGGCAGCACCATTATCTACTAAAATTTTACCCACATTAAGGTTATGTTCAAAAAAACTATTTCCAGAAAGACGTTTTTTTGTTTCTAATTTTTCTTGAACAAAATTAATTGCTTTCATGAATAAATTTATATCTTTATAATTATAATCTTTACTTTGACAAACAAGTACAAAATTTTCTTTATTAACGGACTGAACCATAATCAAAAGGGAAGGAACTTTTATTTAAAAGGTTTGTTAATTTATAATTTTTTATTTTTTCTCTTTTTTCCTGTAACTTTTTTCTGTTTTTTATTTTTCTGAGAAAGTATTTCTTCAATCATTAATAAACGATTATATTTAGCAGTCCTCTCACTTCGACAAGGTGCACCCGCTTTAATTTGTCCACAACCAATTCCTACTGCTAAATCGGCAATGAAAGTATCTTCAGTTTCTCCACTACGATGAGAAACCATAACTTTCCAATCATTTTCATAAGCAAGTTTTACTGCATCTAAAGCTTCAGTTAACGTACCAATTTGGTTAACTTTTAAAAGCAAACAATTACAACTTCCTTCTTTGACTGCTTCCTCGATACGTTCAACATTTGTTACAGTAAGATCATCACCAACAACTTGAACTTTCATTTTCTTTTCTGCTATTTTTTTTCTCAGTTCAGCAAAAGCCACAAAATCATCTTCATTAAAAGGATCCTCAATAGAAATTATTGGATATTTTTTTGCTAATTGAAGGTAATATTTAGTTAAAGAAGAAACATCCATTTTTTTAGGAACATAGTAATAACCATTCTTATAAAACTCTGAAGCTGCACAATCCATAGCAATCTCAATTTTTCCTAAATAACCTGCTTTCTTTATTGCAACTTTTAACAATTCTAAAGCTTCCTCAGCTTTTTTTATCGGCGGTGCAAAACCACCTTCATCTCCAACATTAGTCGCATGCCTCCCATATTTTTTTTCAATAATATTTTTTAAATGATGATAAGTCTCAGTACCCATACGTAAAGCGTCTTTAAACGATTTTGCTTTTGGAACAATCATAAACTCTTGAAAGGGCATATTATTACCAGCATGTTTGCCACCGTTAATAACGTTAAAAAAAGGTTTTGGTAAAACCATATTTTTTTTAACAGGTAACAAATAATTCAAATATTCAAAAAGTTGTTTATTTTTAGATTCAGCACCAGCTCGAGCAGAAGCTAAAGAAACCCCTAACAGTGCGTTAGCACCAAATTTACTTTTGTTATCGGTGTTATCTTTTTCAATCATTAAACTGTCAATTTCTTTCTGCCGAGAACAATCAAGATTAATTACTAATAAAGCTATTTTTTTGTTAATGTTACGAACAGCTTTACAAACACCCTTTCCGAGATAACGTTTAGTTCCGTCTCTTAATTCTACAGCTTCATGTTTACCAGTAGAAGCACCACTTGGTACAGAAGCAGTGTGTATAGTTAAATCATTAGTCAGCAAATCTACTTCAATTGTAGGATTACCACGAGAATCAAGAATTTCTCGAGCCCTCACATTTTTTATGATTGACATTTTTAATTTAAACCTCTTTTTTATTAATCAACTTTTGTTAATCATTTAATAACTATTTTCCGGAAGGGGAAAAATGCATGAAATCTTTTTGGTTACCAGACCATTCTCCGCCCCATTTCCAACCAATTTCTTTCATCATATTATAAGGTACTGACCCTGCCGTAATTGATCCTACCTGACCGGGATTATAAACGCCACCAGCGGATTTTTTACAAATTTGTGGATTCCAGCTGGGACATTTGTTATAGAGGCCATTTTTATTTTTGTTAATATCAATTGCTGTTCCATAAGCATGCTGACTGAAAGTAGCCCCTTTATCACGTGTTCTACCCGCACTATAACCTTTAATGCTATCTTCAATTACAAAACCAGCATTAACCATTTTTTGTAAAGCATTTTTAACATTGTTTGCATATTTCCAACAAATTTGAAATGTTCTTCCAGCAACATTAACCTGAACTTGATCTTCCTGACATAATGTACAACCAGAACCAAAAGGATCAATTTCATAACCAGAAACTTGTGAATAAGATTTTGAAACTGGTTTAACATTTGTCCAACCGCCATTTTGCCAACTTCGATCGGTATATGTACAAATAGATGGATTAACCCTTCCAGTGCCTTGATTGGAATTAGAAGCTAAATTTGTTGAAGGATTATATTGAGAGGATTGTGGTAACCAATCAAAATATTTTTTTGGAACAGTACCATGATTAACATCAACTTCAATCCAATTAACGTTTGGTTTATTTTTAATACTCCTTGTTGAACTAGTATCGGTAGTTGAAGTTGTAGTAGTTCTTTCCTTTGGTATTAAGAAAATGTTAAACTGTACTTGAGGATTATTTTTTATTGCACTATAATAAGCGTTTTTTGCCCAACTACCATAACTTGCATCAAAAAAATCCATCCGATCAACTTTAAAACCAGAACCGGCCAGATTCATTAAAGGTACACCGCCAGCACTATGACCTTTAACAGTTATATAACTAATTCTTGCCCTTGGTTCAATTTGTGATTGAATGATATTCATAACTTCATTATGTAACGTATACATACTGTCCGTATTCTTGTTATCAACCCAATAATAATCATAACCACTTTTCATTGCTGTTGAACCAGGAGACCCTCTCGGTCCTCCGCTAATAGGGTAAACAACAATAACATTTCTGTTAGGATCTTGAGCCAATTTACTTGCTTGATCAAAAGCAGTTTTAGAATTACTAACACCATTACTTTTCACTTTCCCTGCAGCATCTGGACCTGGTGGAACGGGTTCACCAAACAAATAACCGTGCGTTCCATGAAAATAATAAATTAATTCAAATGATTTACCACAATCAGAACCTTCAGGAATGTAAATAGCAACATCTCGATTACCATTCCCTGACAATTTACCTAACCAACTTTTACCAGAATATTGTTGAAGAGTTTGAGCAAATTTAGGTTTTGTTCCTGGTTGAATAATCGTTTTCGGACCAGTATCTGTACAACTCACGCTAGGACCAAAAGAGGAACCCAAATTAGAAGGTTGATTGTTTTGTTGATTAGGATATGTATTACCACCGGAGATTCCACTACCGCCACTAACAACGTTCAACCCAGATTTAATAATTGATTTAAAGTAATTTTCAGTAAGAATAGTACGTTTACATTTTTTATCTCCTCCGCCAGGATCTTGAATGATGTATAAATTACCCTGAGGAGAACTTGCAACCCCACTAAGCACTACGTTATGACCACCAGTTTGTCTTTCACCATTACACATTTGGTTATTACTTCCTGCAGTTTCTGTACCCTTCTCTGCAATATTAACAATGATTGCTTTACCTTGACTTAAAAGTTGTTTATACTGTCCAAATGACCAACTTTTCGCTGTACTTCCATCCACCAGTTTATCTTGAAGTCCCACCATGCCTAATGCATCATGACGAGTGTTTGGACCAGAACCGCCCGGGCGATAGGTTAAATACTGAGCATTAGGACAAAATAAATCATAAATGTTAACATTAAGTTTGAAAGCTTTCATCACCATATAAACAGAAACAGTACCACACCCAGAACTGCACATTGTCCTTGCATGAGCAAAAACAGTTTCTCCTTTTTTAGTTTCAGTTTGTTTAAGTTTAGAAATATAATTGGAAAACTTTTGGTCAATTAAAGAACTGAATTTTGCATCTCTCCAACAGGTAGATTTTTGTTTAACCCCCCCACTAAGATATCTTTGGTCAATACTATTAGAAGTGTCAACTAAACTATTCAAACTAGAATCACATTGAGAAAAGAAAGGTACGTTTTGAATGTAAGCATTTGAAGGACATTGACCACGACAACATTTCTTTGAACCATAACCGCCAGAAGCACAAGAATTACCTGGGTCTATTTGTTGCAATAATTTAATATTAGCACCACAATAACTACAATCTCCTCCTGTTGATTGTTGGATAGTTCCGGTAGTGGTAGGATAAGAAGGATAACTAGTTGTAGGGGATTGAGAACCGGAAGTAATGGGCTGCTGTCCGGGATAAGAATCTTGGACAATTCTCTTTTCAAAATAAGTGTCTTGATAATTTCCAGGTCCATTTCGGTTATGATCCCAAATCATTGCATTACCAACAATTAAAGGACCTAACCGTTCACTCCAAACTTGATCCACTTCTCGACATCTTTGTCCATCTTTACAACCAAGAACTGGTTTTGGAATTAATTCAACTCTTTGACCCGGTTGAAGTTGTTGTTGAGATTGTTGTTGAGTTTGAGGTTGATAAACTGCTTGTTGTCCAGAAGTTGAACTTGCACTTTTCGGACCTGGTTGAATTTGAGGTGTTATACCTATTTTTGATTGTCCACAAAATCCTAATTGACCATAATAAGTTAAGAAATATTTCTTTACTTTAAGATGTGTATCTTTACTTGGCCTTTCTGTCAATACAGACCAGTAATAATGTTTATCATCGGGAAATAATTCGTTCCTTTTTTTAATTTGGTTACGCATAATTACAACCCCACACTGAAGGTTAACTTTAGGATCATGAATATTTTGTAAACTTTTAGATAGATCACAAGGGGGATGATTTTTTTCATCACCATAACTTAATTGCAATAACCCTTCACTATCAATAGAACGCCCATATTTTTCTGAAAGACCTTTTTCATGATAAGAACTACCTGGATCAAATCCCGATTCATACTTAGCAATAGAAGCGAAAAATAAAGACCAAAATGCTTTTTTCTGATCATTGGTAGACCCTTTTAATCCTGGACAAAGTAAAAATGCCTCATCTGGTAAGAATGATTCTTGTAACAGTTCTGGGGCCCTACTATCTAAGGCTTCTGCAATAAAATTATCCCATGAAGAATCCCATTTATTAGAATGTTGTGCATAAGTTGGAAAAGCAATAGCAGAGCTAACCAAGGTTAAAAAAATTACAAAAACGATTAATAAATATTTTCTTTTCATTTTTCTTTATCGTAATAAATAAAATAAATTGCTAAAATAACAATTAACATAATCGTTAAAGCAATAGCAAGATAAATTTGCCAAGGAAATTTATTTTTGGGCAACTCATCTTCAACTATTTTAAATATAGGAATTTCTTCTTTGTCTAAAGGGTCAACATTTTCAAACAATTCATCTTCGTTAGTAAACCCATCGCCATCAACATCTATCCACCAAGGAAAATCATTTGGATCATTAATATTTGTTCCAAACTCTATTTCTTCTTCATCGTTAAATTTATCACCATCGGAATCAGGAATTCCTTCTTTAATTATTATTCCCGGTTCATATTCCAATTGTTCTTGATAAGCAATTTCTAAACTATCAATAGTACTTTTGCAATCTTCAGAAATCACTCCAATATTTAGATATTCTTCAAATGTTAAACCGGTGCTATCTTCAACTTCTTGTTCATAACAGGTAGCCAAATCAACAATTGAATTTGTATTTTCAATAATTTCACCTAATCTAGGGTTGGGTGCAGAAATAACTAATGAAATGAACAAAAAAGAGAAAATTAAAAAGAAGATTAATTTTGAATGATACATTTTCATTCTAAGAGATCACACCCCCTAAAGGTAAAGGTTGAATATGATTAGTAAATTGATTATTTTGTGGGAAATATTTTTGAGCGTCCGCAGAACTAAACTGTCTAAAATTTCCATTTTCATAAATGAAAGCATTAATTGTTACTCCACTACCAACATCAAATACTGCAATGCTGTTGGGTTGATATTTACCATCGCTACCAGTAATTCCATTTTTATCGGCCATTGAACCAACAAAAATATTTTTAGCCTGGAAACCTTGTTCCCTAAAAATCATTGGATAAAATACGTGCATATGACCGTTGATATACATTGAATTGGTTGTTGTCAAAAGTTGAAGAAGTTCAGTCCTTTTTTGATAATCTTTAGCCCTACTTGCCCTATTCCTAAAAGGTAAACCATTAACAATGTTAGAATGTCCGAAGATAAATGAACCTGGTTGAACATTATTTTGAATAAAAGAAATTTTACCGTTATTTGCCCAACTATCTGTAGGGACTTTTGCAAGGATAAATTTTTTCCCATTATAACTAAATGTTTGTTCTGGAAAACCTTGATAATTAAAATTTTGCATTTTATTGTAAGTTGCAGCATTTTGAGCATAATAATTTTTCCAAACAGTAGTCATCAGATTTTCTGAATTCCCCTCTCGATCATGATTTCCAACTACTGCAAAAACAGGAATCTTTGCTTGAGCTAACGGATTAACAATTTGATTAAAAAATTTATTCCATGATTGTTGTGCACCAGCATTAGCATTAATAGAATCACCATTTGTAATAACAAAAGCAGGATTCAAAGATTTAATTTGGTTAACTAAAGCATTAGCTTTATTATATTTATTATGGAAATCTGAAAATACTACAAACCGAAATGTTCCCGTAGCAGGAGGGAAAGGAACAGTGCTTGTTGGAATAGTTGAAGTTGTTGTAGGCGCAATAATTCCAGAAGACCCAATTAAATATTGTTTTAATTGATTTTCATTACCTTGAAAAACATTTAAATCTACAGAATTAGTATTAATTCCGGATACTTTACCTTTATCAGAATATTGCCAAAATACCCAGTGATTCCATCCTTTAAGAGTAGGAGAGCTAGCAGAAGTATATTGTGCTACCCACCAAGGATATTTATTTTTCACAGTGTTATCAACATAATCTTTAGCATAATGGCCGCCATACAAAATTGGTTTTTTACCAATTTTAGATCCAACAACATCCATCCATATGTTTACCCACTGAGACAATTTTGAATTACCTAAATCACTTCCCTCCTCTAAATCAAGAACGGGTAATAAATTATTATTTGTTAAACAATCACTCGCTTCATTTAAAAAATAATTTGCCTCTGCAGTTGCATCACTCTCAATAGGTTCAGATGGCCGAGCATAATGATAACAACCAACCAGAATATTATTATTTTGAGCTAGGTTTAAATTACTTAAATATTTGTTGTCTTTAAATCCTACCCCCTCAGTAGCTTTAATAAAAGCAAATTTATATCCTTCTCCAGCGACTGCAACCCAATTAATATTACCTTGATGATGTGAAATATCTATACCATTAACTCTTTCAGATGAAACTATTCCTACGGAAGCCTGTCCCCCATGACTGGGAGTAATTCCACCAGGATTAGGGGTTGAAGTAGCAGAAGGATACCCGGTACTTGCAGGATATCCTGACGCAGGTACTTGTCTTTCTTCAAAATAAGTGCTTTTATAATCTGCAAGTGCATTTATGTTATGG
>CAZQLW010000014.1:0-20926 GCA_964594395.1 uncultured Methanosarcinales archaeon
AACCAATAAATATATAAACAAAAAACTAAACTTCTCTTATAATGGACACTAATAAAGTTATCTTGGGTTTAACAGAGAAATTAACAGTTATTAGCCCCACCAACAAAGAAGAACAAATTATTGCAAGGATAGATACTGGAGCAACAGCGTCTTCAATTGATATCAAACTGGCCGATAAACTTAAACTTGGACCAATAACAAGGACAAAAATTGTTAAATCTGCATCGGGGATAAAAAAACGGCCAATAATTGTTGCTAAAGTAAAAATTAACGGTGATATTATTGAAGAAGAGTTTACTTTAGCAGATAGGAGTTATATGACTTATCCCTTACTTGTAGGACAAAATATTCTTAAAAAAGGAAATTTTTTAATCGATCCAAACAAAAACTAAAAAATGAAGGCTGCAATTATTTCGTTAGGAAGTAAAAGTTCACAATGGGTAGCGGACGCTATGACCAGTTATTTTGATGAGATTGACATGATTCAGCTTAAAGAAATTGAAGTTAGAATGGGTAAAGGTGGTGGAATACTTTACCAAGGTGAACTTTTGAATGATTATGATTGTATTTATGTTAAAGGTTCTTTCAGATACGCTAATTTGTTAGCTTCAATAGCAAACTTATTAGAAGGAAAAGTACCTTACATGCCAATTGCAGGAAGCGCATTCACAGTAGTCCATAACAAACTGTTAACCCATTTGGTTTTACAACAACATAACATTCCAATGCCAAAAACTTACGTTTCTTCAACTACTGAAGCAGCCAAGGACCTATTAAAAAAGGTAAATTATCCAATCGTGATGAAATTTCCTGAAGGCACTCAGGGTAAAGGCGTAATGTTTGCAGATTCTATCAGTTCAGCATCTTCATTATTAGATGCGTTAGGAGCTTTAAACCAGCCGTTCATTATCCAGGAATATATTGAAACTGGTGGAAGTGATATCCGTGCTTTAGTAGTAGGTGATAAAGTTGTTGCTGCAATGCGTCGTAAAGCACAAAAAGAAGAAAAACGATCAAATATTCATGCTGGTGGTGCTGGTGAATCTGTACAATTAACTCGAGAATTAATGAACATCGCTTTAGATACAGCAAAAGCGTTAGGGGCAGACATTTGTGGAGTAGACATTTTAGAAAGTCCATTGGGCCCGTTAGTAATTGAAGCTAACATCTCACCAGGATTGCAAGGGTTAAGCCAAGTTGTTCCAATAAATGTTGCTGACGAAATTGCTAAGTTCATGTTTAGAAAAACTGAAGAAATAGTTTTAGGAAAAAAGAAACAAGAATCAGCAGACGTAATGAAAGAAATTGAAATAGAGAACGGTAATGAAGGGCAAGAAATAATTACCAATTTACAATTACGTGGTGAAAGAATCTTACTTCCAGAACTAGTAACAAAAATCACTAAGTTTGATGATCGAAAAGAGTACACAGTAAAAGTTAAAAAAGGTAAATTAGAAATTGAAGAGTTCAAAATTTAGGTTTTGTTTTATTTTTTCTTTCTAACAACTTTCTTCTTAGCAACTACTCGTTTACTAGATTTTGGTTTAATTTCCCCCCTTCTAACAATTTCACTTCTAGGTTTGAACCATAACAAATAAATTATCGGTAACAATCCTAATGTATTTAAAATTAAAATAGCAATAAACCAATTTTTTTGTTTATTCTGTGCAGAGAACCATAACGCTAAGCCCTTCCAAATCACTACCCACACCACAATAACTAAAAAACCTAACAGCATTAAGCCTGGCCGTTGATAAAGATTAAACATTGTCCAATAAACCATACCTATTCACCTCTATAAGTAAGAATACTGTTAATATATTTATTATTTGTGTTATAAATAACCATTTTTCTAAATATTGAAAAAGTAATTATTATAAACAATAAAATATTCTTTTACTTAAAAGAGGGAATAAACAAAGTGCCAAAACTAAAAAAAGTATTAAGTTATCCAGCAATACTTCTAATTACTATTAATTCAATTATGGGGACAGGAATTTTTTTCCTACCAGCTGTTGGAGCAGGTGCTGCCGGTCCAGCATCGATCATTTCCTGGTTAATTCTATCCATAATCTCAATTTACATTGCAATGTGTTTCGGTGAATTATCTTCAATGTTTCCAAAAGCTGGAGGAATATACGAATTTTGTAAACAAGCCTATGGAAGATTTTTCTCGTTCCTAATTGGATGGATGACAGTTTTGGCAGGAAATATTACAATTGCTATGCTGGTCGTAGGCGCGGTACAATACTTACTACCAATTGGTTCAATTTGGTTAAAAATTGGAATCTCGTTACTGTTCGTTTTTGCGTTTAATTATATTGCGTTCAAAGGAATGCAAACTAGCGCGGTCATGTTAATTATTTTTGCGTTCATTACCCTTACTGCAATTTTGGGATTAGCAATTCCAGGAATGTTCAAATTTCAATTAACAAACTTTAAACCTTTTTTCGTCTTTCCATTATCATCGTTAATGTTAACAATATTCCTAATTGCAGAAACGTTCTTTGGTTGGGAAACAGCAACATTTCTGGCAGAAGAAACTAAAGACGGGCAAAAAGTTATGCCCAAAGCTTTAATTTGGGGAACAGTGGCCATAGCAATCATCTGTATCTTTTTTGTTGTTACATCTCTTGGTGTCATGCCCTGGCAAATTTTTGGAGCTTCTTCAACTCCATTAACAGATTTAGGGATCTTACATTACGGAATTATTGGTGGAGATGTATTCACTATTTTAGTTTATTTAGCAATAATTGGTTCTGTAGCAGGTTGGGTAGTAAGTGCACCAAGATTATTGTTAGCAATGGCCCAGGATAAACTTTTCTTGGAACATTTTGCAAAAATTCATCCGAAAAATTTAACTCCACACAGAGCAATCATTTTTCAAACTGTTTTAACAACAATTTTAGTAATTGTTGGCGCTGGTTCATACACAACGATGTTACACCTTTTAGTCCCGATTGTTTTGATAGCTTACGCTTTCGTCTTACTAAGTGTAGTAGTCTTAAGATATAAGAAACCTAACTTGAAACGATACTTCACTGTTCCGTTTGGTAAAGTAGGACCGATCCTAATAGCTATTTTTATGGTCTCTTTAATTGGAATGTGGTTATATTATACACATGGTGCAATTAACATTGTTAAAATAATTGTTTCCTTAATTTTCCTTGGCATTCCTTTATATTTCCTAATTGAAATGTATCATGATGGTAAAGCAATTAAAGGAGTTAACGAAAAATTATCCTACATTTTAGTAATATTTGAAAACATTTTTTTCCCAATCAGTGTTAGGAGAAGGATTTTCTTAATGTTAGGAGATTTAAAAAATAAAAAAGTTTTAGAATTTGGCTGTTCCGTAGGAACAATTACTAGAAAATTAGCAAAAAAAGTTCTTCCAAAAGGAAAAGTTTATGCTTTTGATATTATTGAACATAACTTAAAAGTAGCCAGATTACATCTAAAAAATCGTTCACATATCAAGTTTTATTATCATAACAATCTTAACAATTTTCAAACTAAAGTCAAATTACCTCAAATGGATGCGTTAGTTTCTACAGGAACATTATCTTATATGCAAAAACCGCAAACTGTCCTAAAAGATCTAGGTAAATTGGTAAAGAAAAATGGAAGAATTGTTTTTTTAGAGTATGATAAATTTTTCTTTTTCATGCCCAACGTTGCTTGGTTAAGTGAAAATCATAAAATTAAACAAATGTTTAAATCTGCAGGGTTTAAAGTAGAAATTGTTAAAAAAAGAGGATTGTTTTGGCAACATATATTTATCCATGGTAAAAAGATTTAAATAGAATGAAAAAATAGTTATTAATATAAAAAGAGGTAGACTAATGTCCAGAAGCAAATTAGATAACACAATTCAATTATTAATTCCACCTTCTTTAGTATTACTGCTTGTAGTTACGATTATCGAACTATTCTATGGTGTTGGTAAAGCGATGTCCATTTTCATTGACATTTTTGATGTTTATGTAATTGTCATTTTTGCTATTGACTTATATTACCGATGGTTTGAAACACCACACTTCTTTCCTTATGTCAAGAAACATTTCTTAGACATTATTGCTACTATTCCGTTTAACTTAATCTTTTTAGGAATTGAGGGTCTTGCTTTAATCAGAGCTTTACGAGGAATAAGAATCATAGCTAGAATCGTTAGGTTTGCTAGGTTTGCTAGGTATGGCAGATTATTAAGACTAGTTCGATTCGGTGCTAGGGCTCCCAGATTTATTAGAACTAGAAAATATGTTAAAAAAGGAAAAATCCGTAAAGTTCAACCGCACGAAAAAAAGATGAAGAAAACTTTAAGTTTTAAAGTAATCCTTCTTATTACAATTAACTCCATTATGGGTACTGGAATTTGGTTCTTAACTTCTGCAGGAGCAAAACATGCTGGCCCTGCATCTTTACTTTCTTGGGGAATCCTTTCTTTAATTTCAGTTTACATTGCAATGTGTTTCGGAGAATTAGTTTCCATGTTTCCAAAAGCTGGTGGTGTTTACGAGTTCGCTAAACAAGCTTACGGTCGATTTTGGAGTTTTGTTATTGGTTGGACCACCTCTATTGCCGGCTCAGTCACAATTGCTATGCTTCTTTTAGGAGCTCTTCAATATCTTATTCCCATTCAATATTCTTTTACTTATGTTCCCATTGCAATTTTCCTTATTATTGCTTTTAGTTATGTTGCCTTTCGAGGAATGCAAACTTCAACCGTTGTTTTGGTAACTTTTGCCATTATTACTTTAAGTGCAGTTACTGCTATTATTGTTCCTGGCTTTTTTAATCTTAAACCAGGAAATCTTGATCCTTTTTTCGTTTTTCCAGCAATGAATGTCTTATTAGCAATATTTTTTATTGCGGAAACTTTTTTTGGTTGGGAAAGTGCTATCTTTCTTTCTGCAGAAACAAAAAATCCAAGCAAAATTATGCCAAAAGCACTAATTTACGGAACACTTGTTATTGCTTTACTATCCTTCTTTTTAGCTTTCACTGCTATGGGGACAATTCCTTGGGCAGAATTTTCTGAATCAGTTGCTCCCTTACGAGATTTAGGAACAGTTCATTTTGGTAGTGTTGGGGGAATTATTTTTGCAATTCTAATTTTCATTTCTGTGATTGGTGCTACTGCTGGTTGGATTGTTACTGCACCAAGATTATTAATGTCAATTGCTGAAGATAAATTGTTCTTTACTCAGTTCGCCAGAATTCATCCAAAACATAAAAGTCCTTATGTTTCCATCGTGTTTCAGGTTTTGGTAGTTTCAGCTTTAGTAATCGTGGGAGCAGGTTCATATGAAACTTTATTACATATGCTGATCCCTTTAATTTTGGTAGTTTATTCTGCAGTATTGTTAAGTTTGGTCATTTTACGTTTCAAAAGACCGGAATTAAAACGACCTTACAAAGTTGTTTTTGGAAAAGTTGGTCCCCTGATCACCATGTTGTTTATGGTTTTCTTGCTAATCATGTTTATTAAAGAAACACATAGTGCTTTGGACATTTTAAGAATCTCTGCTGGATTAGTTGCTTTTGGGATTCCTGCTTACTTTGCAATTGAATTATTTTATGATAAAAAGTATGTTACTTTGCGAAGAAATATGATGGCTAAACTATCACACCACTTTCATCGGTTACCACTACCAAAAATAACTTTTAATAAAATCATTTCTTTGGTGGGTCCTTTCAATAAGAAATCTTCAATCATGGTTTACAATTCTCCGATGGGAACTTTTACTCAGAAAATAGTAAAAAGTAAAATTAAGTTCCGTAATATTGAAATTGCTAACCAATCAAAAGAAGAGATTAAAGTTTTTAAAAAGAAAATTCTTCAGTCTGAAAGAAAACACATTGGTGTTCACTTGTTAAGAACATTAAATATTCCTCAAAAAGCTAGAAAAGTTGATGCTTTTGTTTCCTTTAATGATCTGGGACATGTTAAAGATGTGGCTGAATTTGTTCGTGATGTGAAAAAAGTTTTGAATAAAAAAGGAAAGTTTTGTTTTTATATCAAAAACCATTTTATGAATATGACGCCTAATGCTATATTAATTGAAGATAAAAAGAAGATGCTGGCTCTGTTCAAGAAAGAAAAATTGTCTGCTACTTATAGTAAAAAAAGAAGATTCTTTAAGACAGAGATTTTCATTTCTGGGAAGAAATAATTTTTTTAGGTTATTTCTACTAACAAACTTTTATAAATAAAAAAGTAATTATTAATAAAAAAAGAGGTTAATAGATGGGCTTAAAAGAATTTTGGAAGTTTATGATTACTGATCCAGCTAAACAGAAAAAGCAAGTTCAAGCAACTTCTCCAGCTACACAACCAACTAAACCAAAAACTGTTCTCAGCTCTACCCAAAAAGCTCCAAATGTCCCGATTCAACCAGAACTAGGTATCAAAGAATCTACAGCAAAAAGAAAACTTACTAAACCGGTAATACTTTTCATTCTTATCAACTCTATCCTAGGCAGTTCATTATTCTATTTGCCAAGTTTAGGAGTCATTTCTTCTGGAGCAGCTTCGATTATTGCTTGGATAGCTTTATTCATTCTGGCAGGAGTAATGATGATGTACGTTGGAGAATTAGTAACTTTACATCCAACTTCTGGAGGAACGTACGAATTCTGTAAACGTGCTTACGGAAGATCAATATCATTTTTTGCTGGCTGGTTAATATGGATTGCCGGAAATTTTGGGATGGCACTTAACCTTGTTGCTGCTTCTGAATATTTTATTCCCACAACTTACGCTAACTATTTCATTCTCAGGTTAGTTTTTGCGGCTGTCTGGATAATCGTGCTTAACTTCATGGCTTTCCGCGGTATTGACGCGGGAGCAACTATGTTAGTAGTCTTCGGAATGATTACTACCATTGTCATTTTAGCGATGACTATTCCCTCTTTTATTAGTATTCCTGCCCTGTTTAAAGGACAATTAATAAGTCCATTCAAATTAGAAATGATGCAACCTTTTTTTCGTCATGCAGGTGTTAGCATTCTTGCCTATTTATCTCTCTCACTATTATTAATCAGTGAAGCGTTCCTCGGTTTTGAAGCGGTAACTTACATGGCTAACGAAGCTGAAGACCCAAAAAAGTTACACAAACTGATTATTGCTGCAATCGTAATTTGTGGGGTAATTATGACACTTTACATTTTTAGTTCTTTAGGCACAGTAAATTATCAGGATTATATTAGTAATGCGAGACCATTCGCAGTGCAAGCATTTAACACGTTAGGTAAAACTGGCGAAACGTTTGTTGTTTTCGGAATGTATTTAGTAATTGTGGGCGCTGCTGCTGCTTGGCCAATCGCTAGTTCACGATTAATCAGAGCAATGGCAAAAGATAAACTATTCTTGGAACATTTTGCTGTCTTGCACCCGAAACATAAATCTCCGTACAGGGCAGTATATTTTCAAACAATAATCATTTCCATTTTTGCGTGGTTCATTTTCCGTGGTTACATTGTTAAGTGGGGTGACCCTTACAGAACTATATATTTGATTTATGTTTTGTTAAGTATGGTTGTTCTCTCATTAATCCTTTTAACAGTGCCGATATTAAGAAAAAAAGAAGCACATTTAGAACGACCATTCAAAGCTCCAGGAGGGAGTTTTGTGCCAATAATCATGGTTATTGGAATTGTTTTACTATTATACAACTGGATAAACATTGAAGTTGGAGTTGCTTGGTCAATAATCAAACTAGCTGGCTCATTTATCATTTTAGGAGCTCCGTTCTACTTTACTGTAGAAATGTTTTACAATCAAAAAGCAATTGTTAGAGTAGATGAATATTTATCTTACTTTGTTTTGTTAGGAGAAAAACTGTTTTTTCCATTTACTATCAGAAACAAACTTCTAAAAGATATGGGCGATCTAAAAGGAAAAACCATTTTAGAGTATGGTTGTTCAACTGGAACATTAACAAAAAAATTAGGTGAAAAAGTTACTGAGAAAGGAAAAATTTATGCTTTAAATTTATCTGAAAAGAAAGTTGAAATTGTATCAAAAAGGACAAAAGATAATCCTTGCATTTCTGTACATTGTCACAAATGTTTAACCGACTTTGAGTTCAAATTATCTCAAAAAGTTGATGGAATCATATCTGTAGGAATGTTATCTTACATGCAAAACCCAAGCAAGATAATGATGAGTTTAGGCAAATTAATAAAACCAGGTGGAGAAATAGTTTTCGTAGATTTTGATAAGTTCTTTTACTTTATCCCTAACGTTAAATGGATTGAAAATGATCAAATGTTAAAAAATATCTTTACACGAGCAGGGTTTAATGTCGAAGTTACTAGAAAACGAGGACTGTTGTGGCAGTATATTATTATTAGTGGTAAGAAAGTTTAATTTAAAAATAGTAAAATTAATTTTAAGTATCTAATTCTTTTCTTCAACTTTCTTCAACTTCGCACCGCATCTACGGCAATGAACAGAATCTCTTTCATGGTCTTCTAAATCACACTTATGACAAACAATTTTTGTCTTTGTCGCTTCCACAAACAAAATCTTGATAAGTTTACCTAACTGCCAGGGTATTAATGCTATACCAGATAGAATCATTATAATAGTGATAATCTTTCCTGCTGGTGATAATGGGGTTACGTCACCATAACCTACGGTAGTTAATGTTACTATTGAGAAATACATTGCATCCCAGATTGTGCCAACTTGTTCAGGATTAACTTTACTTTCTACCGTCCAGATTAATCCGGAAGCAATTAAGATGATTGTAAATACTGTTAATATAATTCTAATAATTATCAATTGCGAATCAGTAATTTTACCAAACATTGTATCTTTAGATTTAAACATTCTCTGGAATCTTAAAATCCGTAACATTCTAAACAATCTTAGTATTCTTAAAGCTCTAAAAAAACCTAAGTTAATTGCATAACTTACTATAGGTAAATATCCTAAGATTGGTAAAATTACAATTAAATCAATAATCGTGTAAACGTTAAAAAAATGTTTGAGTTTCTTTTCTGCGACCCACATCCTCGCTATATACTCAACAATAAATATTATTAAAATACAAATTTCTGAAATAGTTAATATTTTTCTAAAAGTTCCTGTGGGGTTATGTGTTTCAATAACAAAAAGTACTATTGCTAAAAAGTTAATGATGAATAATGTCCCCTCAATTAACCTTCCGTGTTTGGATTCATAATTGTCTAAATGTTGATGTAAATAACCTTTAACTTTATTAACTCCTTTCTCTTCTAACTGTTCACCTCTCTGCATCAATTTTAAATCAATATTATCTTCATCGGAGATGTTTCTTTTTTTAGAACGAACTTTTGCACGAGTATTTTTTTTCTTTTTTATCATCTTAAATTAAACAAAAGAATAAAATTATTTCCCCTTCTTCTTTTTAAGAACTTTCTTCTTAGCCGGTTTCTTTTTGGCTACTTTCTTCTTTACCACTTTTTTCTTAGCAAGTTTCTTTTTAGCAAGTTTCTTTTTACCAGACTTCTTTTTCTTCGGAGCACTAAAAATCCCACCTTTTTTAGCAGCTTCATTAAGTTTAGTTAAATCTTCAATAATATCAGAAGCAATAAATGTGTAACCTTTCTTTTTCTTTAATAACTGATCACCAATCCAACCATTAACGTAAGATGCAGCAACTGCACTTTTGAAAAGATCTTTTGTTTTCGCAAGAAAACCAACAGCTAAACCAGAAAGAATGTCGCCGGTACCAGCTTTAGTCATTCCTTGATTTCCAGTACGATTATAAGAAATCTTATTACGGGAAATGATAATATCTGTTGCACCTTTAACTAAAATAACATTATTATTTTGTAAAAAGTAACGTAAATTACCTTGCAAGATTTCTGCTTTTTCTTTAGCATTAGAAACTTTCAATTTTGGTAGCAAGAACTCTTTATTACTGTTGACAAGAAGCATTTCAAGTTCAGTTTCGTGCGGAGTTAAAATTGAATTTCTGAAATCTTTGAATGACATGGACTTCAAAGCGTCAGCATCAACAACTTTAAGTTTTTCAGATTTCTTAATGAAATATTGACAAAACTTATCAGCTTTTCTCGTAACCCCATTACCTAAACAAACTGCATCATAATGGTCAGAATATTTTACAATTTCCTTAGCATTTTTAATGTTAAAATTACTACCTTTAACTTTATGGGTAATCAAGTCAGGGTTATAAGTGTTAATTGTCCAAGCAACTTTATCAGGAGCAGCAATAGTAACTAAATCACAACCACTTCTTAAAGCTGCAAGACCAGCAAGTGCAACTGCACCAACGTACTCCTCAGAGCCGCCAACAATTAATGCGTACCCATTTTCCCCCTTTCGGGAAGTTTTTTTCCGTTCCATTAATTTTTTTATTTGATTTAAATTCATTTTATCCCTTTCTTTTTTAAATAAAGATAATTTTTTTTATTATATTTATAAAGTAGGCTTGTTTTTGAGGTTTATTAATCTTTGTAATTATTAGGAGGTAGTAATCTTGCTTATTTATAAAAGAGAACCATTTTTCGGATAAAGGTTTTTTGAAAAAAACGACATATTTCTCAAGAAACAATAATTATATAAACTTCTTTTAGATATCTATCGGCATGAAACATACTTTTATTTTAATTGAGAAGTTAGTAGATTTACTTGCCACAGTCCCCCGCCATAAAATAGTTGCTAGCGAAGCTATTAAAGTTACGGGAGCTAAAGAAAAAGCAATGAAGATTTGTTATGAACTTGATTTATACATTAAAAGTCTTAAAAAAATTGTTGAAAATCATAAAACAGAAAAATATCTGCAAAAATTACATGCAGCAAACATTTCTAAAATTAGTGATTGGGCAGAACAAGTAGCTAAACTATTTGAAAAGTTTGATTCTTTGTTACATACTTTGGAAAAAGATGTTAAAAAGTTAAAAGGGGTTATAGAGAATAATCCAGATGAATGGCAAAAGTATAGTAATGATATGGTTTTTGGCATGTATCAGTCCGGATTGATTAACGATGAAGAAGAACTGAAAAAGTTTAGAGATATTGCTATCTTTGAAATGCACGAACTAAAAGGGATGATTTCAAAGAAACACATGGCAGAAATAGACGCTGTTTTGCAATCGTTGAAATGATTAAAAAAAATAACTAACATTCTAAAACATAAATCATAAAAAGTCGGGAAAGTGTCCCACCCCGCCACAAATGATAGGGTATGACGGGACACTTTCTTATCCCCAACTTTTTAGGATCCAAATAAAGCGCTTATCTTCGGTCTAAGAACCGAAGTATTGCGCCTTTATTTTGGATAAGAAAATGTGGCCCTGCCGGGACTTTCAGCAATTCTTTCACTGGTTTTCGCGTGTGGGTAAGCAACGTTAATTGCACATCCCGCACTTCGCTCCCAGTTCGCGAAAGAACTGTTTTGAACCCGGGACCACTGCTTGTCTTAAATGTATTGTTTGAAATACTGTCATATAAGAGCAGCACTCCACCAGACTAAGCTACAGGGCCAATGTTCCTAAGAATATCTTACTTTATTTAAAAGGTTTTCTTTATGAAAGATTGTTTTAGAAATTTAAACGATAATAAATTAAACCATAAAAATAATTATTAAAAAAAGAAGTGCGAGAGCTGGGACTTGAACCCAGGTCACAGCGTCTTTACGTAGCAAGAAGCTATTGGCAACGCCGTATACTAACCACTATACTACTCCCGCAATTAATGAGGATAATAATAACAATTCTTTATAAATTTTACTTATCTTAGAGCTCTGAAAATACTTTCTTATACCACATTAAACAGTTAACAAATATTAAACCATAGAAATCTTTTTAAATCCACCTTGCTTTCCAAGATTCATGCCTGAATTAAAAGACCAACATTGTCCCATTTGCGGTAAAAATAAAGCTACTCTTCGTGAAGAAGAAGTAGAGATCCCACATTTTGGAAGAATATTTGTTCTTTCAGTAGATTGTACTGGGTGCGGTTACAGAAAATCTGACATTGAACCAGCAGAAAAGAAAGAACCTTGCAAATATTCTTTCGAAGTTAATTCAGATGATGACCTTAATGTTAAAGTTGTTAAATCTGGTGATGCCACCATAAAAATACCACACATAATTACCATGGAACCGGGGCCAACATCTAGTGGATACATTACTAATGTAGAAGGTTTATTAGAAAGGGTGAAAAAGATTATTGAATCTGCTGTTGAGGGTGAAGAAGACCAATCTTTAAAGAAAAAAGCTAAAAATCAAGTTAAGAAACTTAACAAAGTCCTTGTTGGCAGAGAAAAATTAAAAATCATTATTGAAGATCCTACTGGTCATTCAGCAATCATTTCAGACAAAGCCGTAAAAGGAAAACTTTAGATTCAAATTGAGTAAGTAGATGTTTCTGTTAAAAAAAATGTATTATTTTACTAATGAGTCTTTAGAAGCGATTATAACCGGACTAGAACCTAATAGCGAGGATAATGTCCTAACAATATGTGGTTCAGGTGACCAGGCTTTTGCATTGTTAGAGTTTGGTTGCCAAGTTATTGCTATTGATGAAAACCCTCAACAAATTTGTTATGCAAAAAAAATATGAACGTGTTAAGAAATGATAATGAAGAGAATAATGATAATCATTTTTCAAAATTCATTAATTTAAACGTACCAGAAGTCTACCTCAATGATGATGGTTACTTAATAAGAAAAAAATATTTCCAAGATAGGGCTAATTTAAACAAAATCAATTCTAATTTAAACAAGTTAAGTTTTTTTGAAGGAGACATATTCAAAATGTTTCCAGAAAAAAAATTTTCCAAAATCTACTTATCTAATGTTTTTAAGCATAACTTTGTTGAAATAAAAGAACAAAAAGAAACTTTAGAAAAGTTAAGTTCAAAATTAAAGAGTAATGGATTAGTTTATTTTTCTCAAGGAATATTTGTACCTCAAAGAACTAGAAATATTTTTCCGGGTAACCTTAATATTGATCAAGAACTGACCATAAAAGTAAGAAAACTAGAAAAATATTGGAACCCAGTAATTTACAAAAAAAAGATTAATTAAAAAATATTAAAAAACTAATCAGAATTTTGACCTTCTTTCTTAAACGCTTGAGGCAAATCAATAACATATTTGCCCTCATCTAACTTTACAACAAGAGGATCTTTTTTGAACATGTGTACTAAATCAAGTTCATACTTTCCCGGCCCCATAACTCTAATAGTTTCTAAATCAAGAACTACTGGCCGACCACCCTCCTCGACTTTAATATGAAGAATTTCAGTAACATCTTTTTCAATCTGAACTTTATCTTCACTACTTAAATTGTTAACCAGCTTTTTACCTTCTTCAACATGTTTCTTTTTAATGTAAAAGAATAGTCTAGCCCCGCATTTACAACCTTGTAGAATTTCCTGAGCGCCATCAGGATACATAGTATTACATCTTACACATTGATGTGGCATATTTATCTAAAAGTAAGCTTACTTTTTATTTCTTTCTTTTTTTTTTCCGATATCTGCTCTTACTTTCATTAGTAAAAAGTTCGATTTTGTCAGGATTTTGTTCAATCTTTTTAACAACTGAAGCTGGTCCAATGATTGTTAAACCCTGCCGATTACCTAAAAGTAAATTCACAAAAACTCCTCTCATTTTTTGGCTAATATCTTGTTTATTTTTATCAGGATAAATCACACTTAATTCAATACCCCTAAATTTTGCAGAAATTTCTTCCATAGTTATTTCAATTAAATCAGCTTCTTCTTCTTTTCTTAGCCTTCCTTCCATAATAACTATCTTTTCTTCTTTAACAATATTCAAAAGTTTATTGATTCTTTTTGCAGAACTTAATAGTTCAATATCGTTGTAAGGAACAAATTGGAATGTAACCATCTTTTTTTATCTCTTTTTTGTTTATTTATGTTTATTTTTTATTAGTAAATCTTTATAGTTTTTAAAACTTGTTTTTTATCATCTATATTTATTTAGCTACTTTGAACAGTTGTTCATAAAAATCTTCAATATTTTTACCATATTTAGCCGAGATACCAACAATTTCGTATTGTGGAAAAGCAGCACTAATCACATCTAAATTAGCTCTTTTAAGATCAACTTTATTTGCAGCAATTAAAACCGGAATATCTCTTGCTTGTAAATTTCCAATAATTGTAATATTAACTTGAGAGTAAGGGTCTTTAGTTGCATCAAGAACAACAACAACAGAATCCATATTATCTAACCACTTAATCGCGTCAATAACACCTTTAGTAGCATCTTTTGCCCTAGATTTTGCTTCTTTCTTCTTCATTCCCCGTTTAAGAAAATCTTCATAATCAATTCTGGTAGCAATCCCAGGAGTGTCAACAAGAGAAAATGTTAATTCTTTACCTTTCTTATTCTTAATATTAACTTGCTCTTTGATTTTAATTTCCCTTGTTTCGTGAGCAATGTGTGATACAGAAGACATTTCTTCACCTAACCAATCCTGACAGATTCTGTTAGCTAAAGTAGATTTTCCACCGTTCGGCGGTCCATAAAGACCAAGTTTAACATGGGTTTTCCTACTAAACGGATTAAACGAAAGTTTCTTTAATAAATTTTTAAAAAACTCTTTTACCATCTTTTTTTTCATAGTTAAAAAAAAGACTGGTCAAAAAAAGAACTTTTGTTCTTTTTTGCTTACCATCTTTTTTTCCCTCTATCCTCCCTTTAATTTATAGATGATTTTAGCCATGCTTATTAAACTTTTTGGTACTTGAAAATGGATATCATCCATTTTCTGTACAAAAGTGCACTGCACTTTTTGGTACTCGGATACTATAATTACGAAGACAACTTTCCATCCGAAAACTTTATAAATGACCCCTTATCTTAACTGGATACCGATAAAACTACTAATGTTTAGTAGGAGGTCACATAAATGAACAAAGAGCAAGTAAAAAAGGCTTTAGAAGAGCTTAAGAAACAGAATAAGAAAAGGAATTTCTCACAATCTTACGATCTAATTATTAATTTAAAAAATCTTGACGTTAAACAAAACCCATTAGACTTTTTTGTTACGTTACATTATTCTAAAGGTAAAAAAGTAAAAGTTGCTGCTTTTGTTGATAACGCATTAAAAGAACAAGCAGACAAATTTTGTGATTTAGTAATTGAAGAAGCTGATTTTGCAAAATATAAAGATAAAAAAGAAATGAAAAAATTAGCAGACAGTTATGATTACTTTATTGCTCAAGCACCTTTAATGGGTAAAGTTGCTCAGGCTTTTGGTAAAATATTAGGAATAAAAGGTAAAATGCCTAACCCAAAACTAGGATGTGTTGTTCCTCCTAACGCTAATTTGGACGTTTTGACTAAAAAACTTAACAAATCAGTAAGGTTAACAGCAAAAAAAGCTACAAATTTACAGTGTCTTGTTGGAAAAGAAAGTCAACCTGATGAAGAAATTATTGATAATGTTTTAACTGTTTATCAAACAGTATTGAAGCAAGTTCCTAATGAAACTCAAAATATTAAAAGCAGTTTACTTAAATTAACAATGGGTAAACCGGTAAATATTTAACGAAAAAATGGTCAGCGAAAAAAAGAAACTATTTGTACAAAATTTGGTCAAACAGATTCAAGAATATCCAATAGTGGGTTTGGTTAACATGGAAAACCTTCCTGCACAACAATTACAAAATATGCGTGCAATGTTGAGAGATAAAGGCATCCAAATTGTTATGGCCCGTAAAAAACTTTTAACTTTAGGATTAAAAGAGTCAAAAAAGGATGCCATTGAACAATTAGTAGAAAAAATTAAAGGTATGCCGGCATTAATCTTTTCAAAAGATAACCCATTCATATTATATTCAATAATTCAAAAAAATAAATCTGAAGCGCCTGCTAAAGCTGGCCAAACTGCACCAAGAGAAATTATTGTTAAAGCTGGTCCAACAAGTTTTGCACCTGGTCCAATTATTTCAGAATTAGCTGCAGTGGGCATAAAAACTAAAGTTGATGGTGGAAAGTTAACAATTATTGATGATACTGTTGTTGCTAAAGAAGGTGACGAAATAACTCCTGTTTTAGCTGAAATGTTAAAAAGATTAGACATTAAACCAATGGAAGTTGGACTGGACTTAGTTGCTGTTTGGGAAGACGGATTAGTTTTCGGTGCAAAAGAGTTACACATTGATGAAGCTGAATACTTAGCAAACATTACTAATGCTGCTCAGTGGGCAATGAACCTTGCTATGGAAGTTGGTTATTTAACTAATGAAACGACAGAATTATTGTTACAGAAAGCTGCTCGAGAAGCTAAAGCTGTTGCTCTTGAACAAAACATTATTACTGACGAAACTAAAGATGAAATTTTAGCAAAAGCAGAATCACAAGCTTTGTCTGTTAAAGAAACAGGTAAAATTGAAGTTGGAACTGCACCTGCTAAAAAAGAAGAAGCTCCAAAAGAGGAAGTTAAAGCTGAAGAAAAACCGGCAGAAGTACCAGTAGCTGAGGAAAAAGTGGAAGAGGTTCCAAAAGAAGTTGAAGAAGAGAAGCCAGTTGAAGAAGTGGCTCCGGAAGAAAAGAAAACAGAAGAACCTGTTGCAGAAGAACCGAAAGTAACAGAAACTGAGGAGCAGAAGCCAGTTGAAGAAAAACCAGCAGAAGAAATAAAAGAAGAAGAAGAAGAAGAACCGAAAGCTGAAGAAACAACAGAATCAAAAGATTCTGAACCTGCTCCTGAAGAGCAGAAACCAGCAGAGGAAGATATTCAGAAAGCAATGGAAAACATCCCTGATGAAAAAATAGAATTAGGGGACGAACCTAAAGAAGAAACTGGACCAACAGAATTACATCCAAAACAAGGAGATATTAGTACAGATCAAGCTCAAGAACTTTTAGAGAAACTTCAAAAAGAAGGAACTTTAAGAGATAATTGAAGATTTAAAAAAATATAAAAAAACGATTATTAGATCAAATGGAGGATAATAAAAATGGAATACGTTTACACTGCAATGCTGCTTCATAAAGCAGGAAAAGAAATCACCGAAGATGCTGTTAAAGCTGTTTTAACTGCTGCCGGTGTTACTGTTGACGAAGCTAGAGTTAAAGCTTTAGTTGCCGCTTTACAAGGCGTAGATATCGAAGAAGCTATTAAAAAAGCTGCTGTCGCTGCCCCTGTTGCTGCCGCTGCACCCGCTGCAAGTGGTGAAGAAGCTAAAACTGAAGAAAAGAAAGATGAAAAGCCAAAAGTGGACGATAAAAAAGCTGAAGAAGCTGCTGCTGCTGGCTTAGGTGCTTTGTTTGGTTAGTTTTTTATTTTTTTATTTTTACTTTTTTTTAAAATCTAACTTTACAAGTTGATGCTCATGACTAAGGATGCTACAAATCTTAAAGAACTAAGGAAAGAATTCCAACAAAAAAAGAAAGAAGTAGCTAGTCAACGTTCTAAATTAAAAGAAATTAATTCTGAAAAAGAAGAAGCTTACCGTGAACTTCGTTCAATCAGGGACAAAAATAAGTTCCGAACAAAAAAAATTAATACTTTAAAGAAAGAAAGAGATGCTTTAACTAAACAAGTTAAATCTTTAAAAGAAAAAAGGGAAAAGTTAAACAAAGCAGTAAGAGAAAAAGCAAAGTCAAAAAAAGAAGGAGATCAAAAGAAACAAGAATTCTTAGACAAGCACGATTTTAAAGGTAACCCTGCGCGTTTAAAAACTGAAGCCGAACAGTTAGAGATGAAAATTGAAACCGAAATAATGGCTTTTTCTAAGGAACAAGAGTTAAGGAAAAGGATTAAAGAACTTAAAGCTAAATTTAAAGCAGTTGAAAAACAAAGTGCTATCTGGAAAGAAATTAATTCTGCATCTTCAGATTTTAGAGAAACTAAAATGAAAGCTGAAGAGTCTCACCAAAATATTCAAGAATTAGCAAAACAATCACAAGAGAAACATGAAGAAATTAACAAGTTATATGCAGAAATGAAAAAAGTTCGTGAAGAAGAACAACCTTTAGCAGAGAAATATCTCAAATTAAAAGTTCAATATGAACAAGTTAAAAAGGATCTTGAAGAATTACAAGCAAGAGTAAAAGTTTTAGGCAAAGTTTTCCATGATGAAGAAGAGAAAAGTTATAAAACGCAAGTTAGAGAAAAAACTGCTGAAGTTAAAGAGAAGTTGAAAAAACGGCAGAAGTTAAGTACTGAAGACATTCTTGCATTTCAAGCAATTAAAGAGTAATTAAAAAAAGTATTAAAATTAAATTAAAGAATTCTTTTTGGTAATAAGAAGATATAAATTGCACTAATAACAGATAATATTCCCATAATTATAAAAATAATGTTGAAACCAAAATAAGTTACTAACAATCCTCCAATTCCTGCTCCTGCAGCTGCTGTAAAATAATTAGTTGCTTCCCAAGCACCCCATTCTCGGCCTGCTTTCTTTTTAGTCAAATGTTTAGAATATAAAGCATCAAATGCAGGAACATAAGCTGCTTCTGCAAAACCAATTATTGCTTGGACAACGAATAAGAACCAAATGGAATTAACAAAAGTATAGAGAAAGAAGCCGACCCCCATTAATGAGTAACCAAAAGCAACAATGTAGCGTTTTTCTTTAATTTTATCGGCATACCTACCGGCAATTAAAGTGGTTATTCCTGCTACTAAAGCAAAAATTCCACCTGTTAAACTGGCATCTAAAAGACTTCCACCTACTTTCTCTACAAAAAGAGCGTAAATTGGTCCCAACATTGCCCCAGCAATAAGAATTAAAGCATTGGTAATTAAAAGAATCCTTAATCCTCTGTTAAATAAAAACCTCATATCTTCTCCAGTAAATCACTTTTACTTATAATTCCTTTGATTTCTCCTTTCTTACCTACTAAAACTAGTGAAAATACTTTTAACAATTCAATAATAACTTTTCTTGGCGTGTCTAATGAAATTATTGGTGGAACCTCAGACATTATTTCCTTAACTTCTTTATGAGATAATAATTCATCAAAATTGTTTAAGATAGTTGATTCAGAAATAATTCCAACAACTTGGTTTTTGTTTCCAATAGGAATTTGTGAAATATCGTGCTTCTTCATTTTTTTAATTACTGAAGAAACTTTATTTTCACTCTCAGCAAAAATAATTTTTTTGTGCATTAAATCTTTAGCTTTAGTATCTTCTTTTTCTCTCAATTCTTCTAAAGCCCGAAAGATCTTTTTTGCATTTGAGAAGGAGGGTTCAATTTTATTGGATTCAATTTTAGCTATCAAAGATTGAGAAACTTCTGCTTTTTCAGCCAATTCTTTCTGATTAAGTCCGTGTTTCTTCCTGATGCGTTTAATTTGATCTAAACTCTCTAACATCTAGTATCAAGAATATAACCAATATATAAATATTCCTATTGGAATATTGTTGTCAAGACAATTAATAAAGAAAATAGTTCCTGAAAGAACTTAAACAAGAAAAGTCTATCAGAGAAAGAAAATTTAAAAAAACAAGAGGTTAAAAAATGGGAAATAAATATTTGTTTACAAGTGAAAGTGTAACAGAAGGTCACCCAGATAAAATGTGTGACCAGATTAGTGATGCAGTATTGGATGCAATTTATACCGAAGACCCTAAAGCGAGGGTAGCAGTAGAATGTTTAACAAAAACAGGATTTGTTGTGGTGGCTGGAGAAGTAACTACTAGTACTTATATCGATGTACAGAAAATTGTACGTGATACAGTTTTAGAAATTGGTTATGATAAACCAGAATTTGGTTTTGAAGGTAGTACTTGCGGTGTTTTAGCAGCATTATCTGAACAATCACCGGACATTTCTCAAGGAGTTTCTGAAGGAGAAGGGTTATATGATGAACAAGGTGCAGGAGACCAGGGATTAATGTTTGGTTATGCTTCAAATGAAACTCCTGAATATATGCCTTTACCGATTATTCTTGCACATAAACTATGTCAGAGATTAGCTTCTGCTCGGAAGAGAGGAGAAGTGTGGTACTTACGTCCTGACGGAAAATCGCAAGTAACTGTTGAGTATGAAAATGGTAAACCTAAAAGAGTGGAAACTGTTGTTATTTCTACCCAACATCATCCTGATGTGGATTTAGAAACTATTCGAAGAGACATGATTGAGAAAATTATTAAACCAATTTGTGGAGATTGGATTGATGAAAGTACAAACTATTTTGTTAACCCAACTGGAAAGTTTGTTATTGGCGGTCCTGTCGGTGATGCTGGTGTTACCGGAAGGAAAATTATTGTGGACACTTACGGGGGACATGGAAGTCATGGCGGCGGTGCTTTCTCTGGTAAAGATCCTTCGAAAGTTGACAGGAGTGCTTCTTATTATGCAAGATATGTTGCTAAAAACATTGTTGCTGCTGGTCTTGCTGATAAATGCGAAGTACAAGTTGCTTATGCGATAGGTGTTTCCAAGCCAGTTTCGATTTTAGTAAGCACATTTGATACAAACAAAATTCCAGAAGAGAAGATTATTGAGCTGGTTGAAAAGACGTTTGATTTCAGACCGAAAGCGATTATTGATAGTCTGAATTTGCGAAGACCGATTTACAGGAAAACTGCTGCTTATGGCCACTTTGGAAGGGATGATCCAGATTTCACTTGGGAAAAGACTGATAAAGTTGAATTGTTGAAACAAGGGCCGGATTCCGGAAGTTCTGACATTCCCCCTGAGCTTAACCGGGTAGAAGAAAGTAATTTTTAATTTTAATTAGTTTAATTTTTTCTTTTTATTTTTTAACCTTCTTTTTTCTAATAACTTTTTTAATATGTTTAATTTCTTTCTTATGTTTCTTGATGTCTTTTGTGTGTTTTTTTGCTTTCTCTTTGACAATCTTAATTTTCTGTTCTTTATGTTTAACTCTCTTTTCTTTCTTCTTAAGTTGTTTTACTTCTTTTTTAAATCCATGTAAATGTTTTTCTCTTTCAAATTTTTGGTTTTTA